>JAEZMP010000506.1 GCA_023442215.1 Pseudomonadota bacterium | reverse complement strand
GGCCGTCGATGGCGCTCCACTGGATCAGCAGGGTATCGGCCCCGAGCTTCTGCCAGTCGCCGTGCGGATCGATGGTGGCATGGTCCGGCTGCCACACGATCCCGGTGACGCAGGCCTGCCGGGCCTGCCGTTCCAACCACAAAAAGCCCCCGAGCACGCCGGCAACCAGTGCGATGCCGGCGACGAGACCGACGGCGAGAAGCGCATGGCGGCGTGCAGGTCGCTTCAGCCTTTCCGTCCCGGTCATTCCCGCCGCTCCCGGATCAGTAGGCGAGCGTCATGCCTGCAAAAACCCCGCGGGCATTGTCTCCCCCTGCGATCCTGAAGCGATATTGCACGCTGACATCGAGATAGGAGCGCGGCGCGTGGTAGGTGTCGCCGTTGAACCAGAGCCGCGCCGCGATGCCCGGCCCTGCTCCGACCGCGCCCGGCGTCGCCAGGAGCGAATCGTAGCCCCCACCGAGCGCCGCGAACGGCGTGACGACCAGGCCGTCCGCCAGGCCGTCGAAGCGGAAACTGCGCCCCAGGCGCCCCTCGAAGGAGAGCACGGTTTCAGGCGTCTCGAAGTAGCGGTCCACCTCGCCGTAGATCTGCCACATCGTCCAGGAGGTGATGTCGACACGCAGGTCCGTGCCCTGCCCCGTCGAATAGGCGGCCCGCAGGAGGTAATCGTTGCGGGCGTCGTCGCCGAGCGCCCACAGCCGCGAGGCTTCGAGGAAGAGGTTGATGGCTCCGATCGGCTTCCAGCGGATACCGGCGTAGCCCTGCAGGGTCGGGGCGCCGGTCGCCCCGCCGTTCTCGTCGTAGACCGTCTCGAAGGCGCGGGTGAACACCTCGACGATGCTGCCGTCGCGGTATCCGATCTCCGGCGGTCGCCAGTAGATCTCCGTTCCGACCTGCGCCACCCGATCCGAGGAGTTCTGGCCCGTCGGCGCCGGGCCGATGGTGTTCGCCGGCGTGCTCGGCATGACGCCGACGGCGCCATAGATCACGGACAGATAGGCGCCCCAGGTGCGGTCCATGTCGGAGATCTGACGTCGGACGGCGAACTGGGCCTGGGGATCGAGGGCGATGCGGTCGGCGGCGGCGGCGTCCAGCGCCGCCGTGAAATAGGTGATTGCGGTGGCGTTTTCCGCAAGCCGCGTGGCACTGTAACCGGCGTCGAGATTGGCCTTCGCCGGAAGGGTGCCGTCGGCCTGCGCCTTCGCGAAGGCTTCCGAGGCTATCCGGTCGTCGCCGGCCTGGAGCGCCATGTAGGCGATATCGGTCTGCGGCGTGCCGGCGAATTCGCCCGCATCGAGCGAGCGCTTCAGAACAGCCTTGGCTTCGGCCTTGTCGCCGAGTTCGGCGAGGGCGGAGATCTCGCCGCCGGCGATCTGGGCCCGATCGGCCGGCGTGGCGGCGGCCGCAGCAAGCCTGAAGGCGGCCAGCGCCTCGTCCGGCCTTTTGAGCGCCAGCAGCGCGAAGCCGCGACGCGAGGCGACATCGTATGCGCCGTCGTCGTGGAGGGGCGCGAGCGCGGCAAGCACCCGCTCCGGCTGGCCGGCATCCAGAGCTGCGTCGGCGAGGGCGAGCCGAAGGCCGCGCACGCTGTCGGCCTTCGGCCGGTGTGCCAGAGCGGCGGCGAAGTCGTCGGCCGCCGCAGCCGGCCTTCCGGCGCGCTGCTCGGCATAGCCACGGGCGGCCAGCAGCAGCGGGTCTGGCCCGAGCGCCCGCAGCGCCGCGCTTGCCCTTGCGATCGCGAGTTCCGGCTCGCCGGCGCCGTCAAGCGCCTGCACCAGCAGAACCCGATAGTCGCGGTTCGCCGGTGCGAGCCGCACGGCCTCGGCGGCGGACACCGCCGCCCGCGAATAGGCCTTCGTCTTCATCGCCGCATAGGCTGCCTGAGCGGCGATATAGCCCGGCGGCGGCGCGGAGGGTGGTGGCATCCTGAGAGCCGCCTCGGCATTGGCGAGCAGCGTCTGGTACTCGGCATTGGCCGGCTGGTAGCCGAGCGCCCTGCGCGCGGCCGCGACGGCGCCGGCATAGTCGCGCCCGGCATAGGCCTTGTACGCCTCGGAGGCGGCCTCATAGGCGAGCGCCTCGGGTGTGGGGGGTGGCGGGTTCAGCTTCGCATCGATCTGCGCCAGCTGGGCGGCGATCTCGGGATCGCGGTCGCCCGCGGCGATGAAGCCCTTCGCCGCATCGGCGGCCGCCTGGAGCTGCCCGTCCGCTTCGAGGGCGTAGATGAGCAGCCGCTTGAGGCGCACGACGTCGGGACGCTGGCGAAGCGCTTCCCGGACTTCGGAGATCGTGGTCGCATAGTCCTTGCGGCCATAGGCGGCGAAAGCCGCCTGGGCATGGGCGAGCGCGGCGCCCGTCAGGGGCACTTCCACGACCTGCGCCTGCGACAGCGCCGCCGTTGGCAGAAGCGGCGCTGCGAACGCCAGCGTCGCCGAACAGATCACGGCAAGGGAAGCCGCGCGCTTTCGCCTGCTCATGCGGCTGCCTCCTCGCGCAGAGATTGCTGGATGTCGAGGGCCTGCTGAACAGCCTCGCGCGAAACGGCGCCGGACGCGACGAGGAAATCGCCGATCAGTCCGTCACGGTGCGGCAGATAACGCTCCAGCGCGTGGTCGAGCGCGGCTTTGCTGACGAGGTGATGCTCGATCATGATGTCGCCGATCAGCGGAACGGGCGCCGCGGCGGTCATATCGTGGAAGGGAACGCCGCGGAGCAGCCTCAACGCGGCGGCGATTTCACCCTCGCGGGCGATGAAGAACACGGGGGGGTCGGTCATCGCCGCGGTGACCGCGGCTCGGCCGTCCTCGTGCAGCGGCGAGGCAATCGCCACGTTCACCGTGTCGTGCGGGTTGCGGCGGAACGGCACGGCGCGCCAGCGAACGCAGAGCTCGAGCGGAAGCGCACCGGCCGCGGCCTCCACCTGGGCCTCCGTCAGGTGAACGCGCGGCATGTCCGCCTGGTAGGCGATGGCCTCGGCCAGCGTCTCCTCGTCGAGATCGTGGTGGCTGACGAGAAGACGGCCGAGCGGCACCTCGGTGGAGATCTGCTCCGCCAGTGCCTGATCGACGGCTTCCGCGGGCACGGCCCGCCACGACACGAGAAGTTCGCCGAGCAGGCTGCGGCGGGCCGCAAGTGCATCTGCCGAAGGATAGGAATGGGCGGTCTTGTCCCACACGATCGGGGTCCCGATGAAGATGTGTGACAGGAACATCCTCCAGGCGCGGGTGGCGGCCATGAAGTTGATGGCATTGCCGATGATCATCCGCGGGACGGACAGGAGCGCGTGTTCCCAGCCGTAGAGCCGATTGACGAAGTAGATCCGCTGCACGATCCGCAGGAGAAACGCGATACCGTTCGCGATGAGAAGATTCTGCAGCCAGGGATCGAAGGCGAAGATCGACGGGAACCGGGTCGTGAAGATGCCGGAATAAGCCAGGGCGTAGAAGACGATGAGCTGGAAGACGATCAGGTAGGCGACCGCGGTGACGAAGGATGTCACGATGCCCTTGCGGTCGCGGAACAGGAGATACTTGACCGCCAGCGAGCCACCCCAGCCGATCTGCTCCCAGCTCTGCAGGCCGATGCCGAGGATCCACCGCGCCCTCTGGCGGTAGGCGGTGCGGAACGTGTCCGGGAAGAACTCGCGGACGCACAGCGGGGCTTCGAGCCGCTTTTCCACCACGGGGCCGTAGCCGAACCACGTCCGCCGCTTGATCTCGAAGGTCACGGGGAAGCGGCAGAACACGGACTTCATCTTCATCGCGCCCAACCGGGCGCCGATATCGTAGTCCTCGGTCAGGCTTTGCGTGTTGAAGGGCTGGTTGTCCGTCTCGGCCGCGAGCCCCATGATGGCGCGGCGCGAGAAGCAGGTGCCGACGCCCGCAGAGGGCACGGTCCCGGCGATGCTCTCGCGCACGACGAGGTCCTTCGCGTGCCATTCCGCGAACTCGTCCATGTAGGTCCCGGCGATGAGATCGGCCCAGTCGCGTTCCAGCGACATCACCGGGATCTGGATCATGTCCATGCGCGGCAGCAGATAATTGAAGAAGCGCAGTTCCACCGGGTGGAGCACGTCCTCGCTGTCGTGCAGCACGATGCCGGCGAACGGCACGCCGGCATTGGTCTCGTGGCGGGCGATCGCCTGCACGACCCAGTTCAGGCAGTCCGCCTTGCAGGTCGGGCCGTCATGGGGAACCTCCACCCGCACGAGCTGGCGATAGCGCAGCTTCATGCGCTCGACTTCCGCGATGGTCGCGGCATCGTTGACGTAGGTGCCGACGAAGATGACGTAGTCGGAATAGTCGAGCGTCGCGACCATGTTGGCGAGCATCTGCGCGATCACATCGTATTCCTGCCAGGCAGGAACCATGATCGCCATCGGCTGCTCGGGCTTCTCGTAGAGCTGCGCAACCGTGAGCGGCTTGTAGCGCCGCCACACGGTGAACGCGCGGATCGTCCGCCGCGACCAGTACCAGGCATCGACGAACAGGTCGTCGAGGCTGGAGATCAGCACCACGACCGCGCAGCAGGCGGTGGCGAACTCCAGCCCGCTATAATAGTGCGCGATCCAGTATGGCCAGTAATCGTCCACGGCTTACCCGCGATCCCGGTGATTGCGGACGAACGCCGCCCGTGCGAACAGCAGCAGGATCAACACGATCACAACGGCCGTCAGCGGAACGCCCCATTCTCCACGGTTGTCCCAGATCCGCGACCACGACCAGTCCGTGCCGGCACTCTCCGGCGGCACGCTGCGCCCCGGATCGCGGGTGTCGATCTCCACCACCTTCCCCGCGTCGGAGATGACCGCGATATCGCCCTTCGACAGCAGGATCGGCGCGTCGAGAGCCGGGCCCTGGGCGCCGACCTGCCGGTAGATCAGGCCCGGAACGCGGCCCGAAACCGCCTGGATCACCCCGAGGCGGTCGAGATTCGCGATGTCGAGCAGCGGCGTGTCGGGCGCAGAGGCAAGCGCGAGCTGATTGCCGGAAACGGTGACGCGGCGGTCGTCCGGGACGGGAACGTCGACATCGACCGCGAGGAAGGGCACGTCAGGCATGGCACTGGTCGCAGTGCCGTTGTTCTGGGCTTCGGCAAGCGCGAGTGTGGCGCCTTCCGGCGACAGGCCGGCGGCATCCGCGAGGCGCACGACGGTCCCGAGGCTCTTCGGCGCGTCGGCAAGAAACCCGGTCGGGACGAGAAGCCTCGCCTTGTCGGCAAGACGCGGTACGACGCCGAGGAAATCCGCGCTCGGCTTCGAGGTGGCAAGCGTGATGTGGCTGCTGGGCAGAACCGCGACCGGATAGGCCTGCGGGGTATCGCGGCAGCGGTCGCTGACCGGCTGGCGCTGAAACGACACGCGCAGCACGTTGGAAGGCTGCAATGCATATTCCGGGATATTGGCCGTCAGACGCTCCGGCTGTCCGTCCGCGTAGAGCCGCTTGGCGGCAAGCAGGTAGTCGTTGAGGAAGATCGAGACCACCGGCAGCGACGAGGATGCCCCGGGCGCGGCCGCCACGTCGATGACCGCGGTCGCGGGAATGCTGCCGCCATTGGCCGACAGCGCGGAAAGGTCGAACGACGCGCTCCAGTCTCCGCTCGCCAGCACATCGAAGGAACGCGCACCGCCACCGAGGCTGGCGAGCGAGATCGAGCCGCTCGCGCTCGCCGGCACCTTCACGGCTTTCACCACCAGCGAACGGCTGGTGGCGATCTGCCGCCAGAACGATGAGAACAGGGCGCTGGCCTTGCCCGCGGCCGCGGGGGCGACCGCGATCACCGGCAGGCCGCCGAGGTTCGCAAGGCCGATGCCGTCCGGCGAGGCCGGACCGGCGGTCAGGCTGTCCGCGGCCGTCCGCATGGCCTCGAACGCCGCCTTGGCCTCCGGGCCGCTGGCTTCGACTTCGGCCGCCAGTGCATCGAAGGCCGTGCGCACGTTGGCCGTCAGCGAGGCATCGGCGACGGCGAGGTCGGCGAGAGTGCCGCCTGCGAGTGCGAGATAGGCCCCGACCTCCGCCGGATCGGCAAGGCGGTGGGTGCCGCCGGCCGCGAGCGCCCCGAAAGCCGGGATCGTGGCGAGGCCGGCCGGAACCTCGACGCCGCCGAGGTCCACCTCGTCGCCGACGGCCGGCAGGGCCACGAAGCGCGCATGCTTCCCCGCCCGTTCCAGCGCGATGCCGATCCGCCACGCCGCGTCATAGGCGTCCGCCCCGAGCGACCGCCCTGCGACGAGCACGCCGGGGGCGCTCGGCAGGGCTGTCCAGGCCGTCAGCAGGTCCTTCACCCCGGCCGGATCGTAACGGTAGGTGAAGCGCGTCGAAGGGTCGATCTCGACGACGTTGCCGATGGCACGGTTGTCGCCGCACATCTCGGCATTGATGGCCGACGACCAGGACACGCCGAGCCGCACGAAGCCGCTCTCGCGCGGTGCGCCGTCGACCCCGAGATCGATGCCGAACGTCCCGCTCTCCTGGTCAGGCGCCCGCGCCGCGACCGGATAGCCGTCGAGCGACAGCACGAACGTGGTGCTGCCGCCGTCGGCGCGCAGATAACGGGCATTGAGCGAGAGGTCGGCCTGGTCGAGCGCCATGTCGGCCGGCACCGGCAGATAGATATCGCGCCGGGCGTCGACCGAAGTCAGGGTCACCGGGCCCGTGAAGCCGAGATCCCGCAGCGTCACCGTCCGCGATACCGGGCGGTCGGACTGCAGGGACTTGAGAGCCGCCGCGACATCGGCGTCCGCTGCCGACGCCGGAAGCGCGCCGGCCGTGAACGCGAAGGCGAGAAAAGCCGGCGCGAGCCGCATCAGCCGCGGGCGGAAGCGGCTCCGCGGCACGCTCGTCCGGGCGACCGCCTGTTTGAGAGAGATGATGGGGGCGTGGCCCATGGATTGCGTGCTCTGAACACTGGTTGCGTCCGACGATCCTTGCGGACGCCGGGAAACGACAAGGAGAGAAGGATCAGCGGCGGGCCGCATGGTCCGCCTCCTGGCCGGGAGAAAACTCCGTAAAGGCGGCGCCGCTCAGCGCGGCGGCGATCCGCTCGCTCGCCCGGCCGTCGCCATAAGGATTGGCCGCGTGTGCGAACCGCCGGTAGGCCGTATCGTCGTCCCAAAGCTCGGCGACCGAGGCGACAATCCTGTCCGCATCGGTACCGACAAGGCGGACGGTGCCGGCGGCCACCGCTTCAGGCCGCTCTGTGACATCGCGCATGACCAGGACCGGCTTACCGAGCGATGGCGCCTCTTCCTGCACGCCACCGGAATCCGTCAGCACAACGTATGCGCGCATCATCATATAGACGAACGGCAGATAGTCGAGCGGGGCGATCAGATGAATGTTCGCCCGGCCCGACAGCAACGTCCGGACCGGGTCGTTGACGTTGGGGTTGAGATGCACCGGATAGACGATGTCGATGTCGTCCCGATCGGCCAGCCGCGCGAGCGCGGCGCAAATCTGGTCGAAGCCCGCGCCGAAATTCTCGCGCCTGTGCCCGGTGACGAGAAGCACCCGGCGCCCGGGCGTGAGAAAGCTGAACCTGTCTTCCAGGACGGCGCGCAGGGCGGAATCGGCTTCGATGCACGCCCGCGTCGCGGCAAGCGCATCGATGACCGTGTTGCCGGTGACGATCACGCGGCCGGAGAGCGCTTCGCCGGCCAGGTTGCGCGCCGAGAGCGGCGTCGGCGCGAACAGGAGATCGGCCGCGATATCGACGATCCGGCGGTTGAACTCTTCGGGCCAGGGGCGGGAGAGATCGTAGGTCCGCAGCCCCGCTTCGACATGACCGACCGGAATACCGCGATGGAACGCCGCGATGCTCGCCGCCATCGCGGTGGTGGTGTCACCGTGCACCAGCACGCGATCGGGCCGGGCCTCGGTCAGGATGTCGTCGAGACCGGCGATGGCGCGGGCCGAGAGACCGTTGAGGGTCTGATTCGGAACCATCAGGCCGAGATCGTAGTCGGGTTCGATCGCGAAGAGCTCGAGGACCTGATCCAGCATCTGGCGGTGCTGTCCGGTCACGCAGACGAGGGAGGTGACACCATCGGCGTTCGCAAGCGCTCGAACGACCGGTGCCATCTTGATGGCCTCCGGCCTCGTTCCGAAGATCGAAAGTATTCTTAAGGTCACTCCACCCCCAACCTCGCTGGCAGGTCCATTGCGCGTTAGCTGCACATCAGGTGAAAAACGCAATGCACGCTTCCAGCGAAATCATGAATTACTGTTGCTTACCCACAACATTGCCAAAAGGCAGCTTCAACAGCATACAACCCGGAATAAAACCCGAGATTGAGGATTTACAATCTATTAACCACAATCAACTCCGATGCTCTATGAATGTCAAGCATCGGCCTGAAATGCCAGTTTCCGCAAAATCACGCATAGAAAACGGGCTTTATTTCTGTTCAAACGAGCGAAAGGAACGCTTGTATTCGACGGGAAGCAGCAAGATTTGCGTGGGCGGCGCAGAATCCCGCCACGCGGGCGGGCATCCGGATTCACTGTCTGTTCCACTTGGCCATATCATGCGGCCGGGCCGGATTCCCGCCACACCGCGGAATTCTCCGAAACAGCGCGAATCAGGACCGCGTCTGCAACCGACCCGCGGACATGATTCTCGCCCTCCCCTGCGCCGCCCGACACTTTATCCCGGGGCGCACGCCAACACCTGCACGACAACGGTGATACGGGCGATGGATGCGCGCAAAAATCGCCATGACAGCCCTCTTGCGCGCTAAGGCTGCCGACATACGATCCCCCGTGTCGCGCGCCAACAGGGGGGCAAACGCGGATGGGCCTGATCTACGTCAACCTGAGCCATTGCTTCAATCTCGCCGCGCTGGTAGCCGCGCCAGCCGGCGTCGGCGGTATCTTCCTGCCGGCGGCGAACCATCAGCCTGCGAGCGCCGGTCTTTATGTCGTCGTCAACATGGAGACCAGCAATTCCTATGTCGGTGTCGCGAACAATCTGCAGACGAGGTTCGCCAGCCGCCACGAGGCGGCCGTCGTCTTCGGACTGAATCAGGACACGATGGAAAGTGTCTACCTCTGGTTCGCGGACATGGCAGCGGGAGACATCGCGGTGTTCAACACGGCGGCGGCGCCCCAGGGCGATCACGTCGCGCATCTGCCGCTGTCACCCGGAAACGTCGCCGTGGGGCGATATGCTGGAAACGGCGCCCTGCACAATCCGATGGCGGTACCCCACGCCATCATCGGCCATCCAGGCCTCATGGGCGGTGTGGCCAACGGCATCAACGCCGTTATCGACGGCGCGAATGTCGATATCGAGGCCGTCGTCATCCGCCAGTACCTGACGACGGCGGGCCTGCAATTCAACACGAACACGCAGAAGCGGATGCCGTTTCCGAACCTGACCGGCAACGGCATGTTCGTCTTCGTGAACTACTGCGTGGCGCCGGACGGTCTTGTCGCTGGCGGATTCAATCAGCGCTACGTCATGCCGATGACGAACTTCTGAGATCCGCGCCCACCGGGAGGCACGAAGACCGTGTGCGAAAAGACGATGGGATAGCGACGCGCGCTTCTAACACGCCCCGGGACGCTCCGGGATCGCGGCCCGCAATCTCTGCCGGTCCGCCTCCAGCGGCATCGCCGCATCGGCCCGGGCGAGCGCAAGTTCCGCCTGCCGCGTGGCAGCGGCCCTGAACGGCTCGTCACCGGTCCGGGCGAGCGCCGCCAATGCCTTCTGCAGGCGAATCTGGACCTCGATCAGAGCGGCGCCGTCGCGCGCCATCAGCATGAAAGCATCCTCGAACAGATCCGCGGCCTTCAGGGGCGGGACGTGGACGCGCGGGAACGAGATGTCCTGCACGGCACCGGACCGCTCCGCCGTTCCTTTCGCCCAGGTGTCGAGAAGCCGCGTCGTGCGGCCGATCACGTCGATTGCCGTGCCGGGATCGTTGACGGCCGACGACAGGGCGCGCAGGCCGATCTCGCTCATCACCGCGAGCCCGAAGCGGGGGTCCTGCTCGAAGCTGCGCTCGTCGCCGATCGTGAAGGCCCGGCGCACGGCGCCATGCAGGTCGTCCGCCGCTTCGGATTCAAGATCGCCGGCTTCCGGCAGGCCATGGCGGGCGAGCGGCGTATCGCGGTAGACGAACGTGCCGGGAAGCGCCGCGAGATAGAGATCGACACCGAAGCGCTCGCAGCACTGCGACAGGGCGGGGATGTCGACATGCTGGATGTAGCCGACCGTCGCGGCCAGCACCGGCGAGGCCGTTTCCGGCACCTCGTCATCGCCGCCCGTGAGCGGCTGGCCGCCGAGTGTCGGCGCCGTCAGCCGGGCCTCGAGCGCGGCGCGCGTGGCATTCTCGACCCGGTCGGTCGTCTCACCCACCCGGCCGAAGCGCGTCAGGTAGTCGATCCAGCGCAGCAGCGACACCACGATGAGCGCGATGACCGCGATGGTGACGATGAAAAGCACCGCCCGCCCCCGCTCGCCATAGGCGCCGGTCTTGAGCACGACGATGCCGACGATGCCGAACAGGAACGAGCCGATGAAGGTCGAGAGCACGTTCTGCGTCACCCGGTCTTCCATCATCAGCTTGGTGGCGCGGGGTGAAGCGTTGGTCGTGGCCGACCCGTAGGCCGAGGTCATGACGCTGAGTGAGAAGGTGGTGACCGCCAGCATGCTGGACGCGATGATGCCGAGGATGCTGTCGACGGCGTCGGACGTGGCGAAATCGGGCAGTTCCCACGGGATGAACCGTTCGACCACCGCCGCGAGGATCGCGGCAAGCACTCCGAGCGCCCCGATCAGCGTCGCCCGTATCCAGAGCTGCCGCTTCAGACGGTGCAGCACCCACATCCAGCGCGACATGCCATCCCTCCCCCGCCCCACCACCCGACCGGCTCAGAGCCTATCCCGTTCAGATCGATCCGAACGAAGCGGTCCGCGCGGCGCTCCACTCCGGGCAACGTGCAGGCGACACACCCGTTCCGCGGCGTCGGCTCCCGCCCGGCTCGGCTCGGCCAGTCGCCCCAGCCACGCTCGCGGGCGCATCAGGATGTCGGCGGCCGCAGCCGGCAGGCAGGCAGGGCGCGCTCAGGCTTTGACGCTCTGCCCGAGGCGCCAGGTGGCGGCAACATTGCGCGCGGTCACGCGCACGTTCTCTGCTG
>JAEZMP010000489.1 GCA_023442215.1 Pseudomonadota bacterium | reverse complement strand
GTGCTGGACCGCGCGATCTCGGGCCACGCCGCGGCCAAAGATCTCGTGTCCGGGGTGATCGCGTTCGCGCTGATCATCATCGCCCGCGCGCTGATCGGACGCGTCGGCGAGGAAGCCGGCGCCGTGGCGGCCGAGCGCATCAAGGCGCTGCTGCGGCGCTCGCTGTTCTCCCACCTGATGGCGGCGCCGCCGGCCTGGGTGCGCGGACGCGCCTCCGGCGCCATGGCCTCGGTGCTGATGGAGCAGGTCGAGGCGATCGACGGGTTCTTCTCGCGCTTCCTGCCGGCGATGATCGCCGCCGCCGTGCTGCCGATCGCCTTCGCGGTGACGGTGATGCCGTTCGAGCCCATCGCGGGGCTGCTGTTCTTCGTTTCCGCGCCGATGATCCCGCTGTTCATGGCGCTCGTCGGCTGGGGCGCGGAGGCCGCGAGCCGCCGCCACCTCAATGCCTTCGCCCGGCTTTCCGGCTTCTTCGCCGACCGGGTGCGCGGCATCGCCACGCTGAAGCTCTACGGCCGCGCCGAAGCGGAGGCCGACGCCGTGAAGGCCGCCAGCGACGACCTGCACCAGCGCACGCTCGCGGTGATGCGGATCGCGTTCCTGTCCTCGGCGGTGCTGGAGTTCTTCGCCGCGCTCGGGGTCGCCGGCGTCGCGCTCTATATCGGCCTCACCTATCTCGATCTCATCAGCATCTGGTCGCTGCCGCTGACGCTGCAGACCGGCCTGTTCTGCCTGGTGATGGCGCCGGAGGTCTATCTGCCGCTGCGCGTGCTGGCGGCGCACTATCACGACCGCGCCAACGCGCTCGCCGCCGTCAACGAGATCGGCGCCGCGTTCGATTCGCTGCCGGCGATCGGCGCCGAACCCGCGAACGCGGCGGCGCCGGTCCCGCCGCCCGCCCGCCCCACCGCGGCGCTCGGCCTCGATATCGGCCACCTGCGGCTTTCTACGCCGGACGGCACGCGGATGCTGCTCGACGGCGTCGACCTCGCCATCGCCCCCGGCGAGCATGTCGCGATCATCGGCGAGAGCGGCATCGGCAAGTCGACGCTGATCGAGGCGCTGTGCCGGCTGCGCGCGTTCGAGGGCGACATCCGCCTCGGCGGCCGCGCACTCGCCGACATCGACGAGACGGACCTGCGGGCGACGATGGCCGTGCTCGGCCAGCGACCGCACCTGTTCCGCGGCACTCTCGCCGACAATATCCGCCTCGGCCGGAGGGACGCGAGCGATGCCGCCGTGGCCGAGGCCGCGCGGCTCGCGGGCGTTTCCGCCTTCGCCGACAGCCTGCCGGACGGGCTCGCCACATTCGTCGGCGAACGCGGCCACGGCGTTTCGGGCGGCGAGGCCCAGCGCGTGGCGCTGGCACGCATCTTCCTGCGCGACCCCGCCGTCATCCTGCTCGACGAGCCGACCGCCCACCTCGACGGCGACACCGAGCACCGCGTTCTCGATGCCATCGCAGCGTTCGCCAGGGGGCGCACCCTGGTGGTGGCGACGCATTCCCCGGCCGTCGCCCAGCGCATGGACCGCATCTTCCGCATCGCCGGCGGCGGCCTGATGCCCGTTCCCCACCGCCGCGGCCGCCGCGACGGCACCGCCGCCGCCGACGGCCAGGCGTGAAGGAGACCCCGATGCACGCCCTTCTCGCCTTCCGCAAGCCGTTCGCCCGCCGGGCGGGACGCCTCGCTCTCGCGCTCGTTCTGGCGGCGGTGACGCTCGCCGCCGGGATCGGCCTTCTCGGCGTTTCCGGCTGGTTCATCACCGCCTGCGCGCTGGCCGGCGCGGGCTCGATGTTCAATTTCCTCGGGCCCTCCGCCATGGTGCGGGGCCTGTCGCTGCTGCGCATCGTGGCGCGCTACGGCGAGCGGCTGGTCGGGCACGACGCCACCCTCGGCCTGCTCGCGGACCTGCGCGCCTTCGTGTTCCGGGCGCTGATCCCGCTCGCCCCGTTCCTGACCCGCGGCCGCGACTGGACCTCCGGCGACATCGTCTCGCGGCTCACCGCCGACGTCGACGCGCTCGATACCCTGTTCCTGACGGCGATCACGCCGGCGCTGACGGTGCTGCTGCTCGGCCTCGCCGTCGCGGCGCTGATGGCGGGGGCGATTCCCGCCGCGGCATTGATCGTCGCCTGCGGCGTGGTGGTCGTCGCGATCGTGGTGCCGGTGGTGACGGTGCGGCGGGGCCGCAGGCCCGGCCGCGCGGTGGTCGCGGCTTCAGCCGAGGTGCGTGCCGCCGTGCTCGACGGCCTCGACGGCCACACCGACCTCGCCGCGCTCGGCGCGCTGAACGAGGCGCAGGAGCGGGTGCACGCCGCGAGCGCCGCGCTTTCGGCCGCCCGCCTCGGCCAGATCCGCGCCGGTGCCGATGGCGCGCTCGCCGTGCAGGTCGTCGCGGGAGTGGTGCTGACGGGCGTGCTGTGGTTCGGCCTCACCGGCCTCGGTGCCGGCGAAGGGGCGCTGTCCGGTCCGGTCCTGGTCGGCTGGCTGCTCGCCGGCTTCGCGATCTTCGAGGCCGCCGGGCCGGCAGCGCGCGGCGCGAGCCGCGTCGGCGCCGCGATGGCCGCCGCCGCCCGCCTCGCCGCGCTGACGGAGGCGAAGCCGATGGTGCGCGATCCGCAGCGCCCCGCCCCGCTCGCCGACGGCGCCATCGTGTTCGACGACGTGCGCTTCGCCTACGATCCCGCCCGCCCGGTGCTCGAAGGCGTGTCGCTGACGGTGTCTCCGGGCGAAAGGGTCGCGATAGTCGGGCCGAGCGGCATCGGAAAGTCGACGCTGGTCAACCTGCTGCTGCGCCTCGACGATCCGCAGGCCGGCGCGATCCGCATCGGCGGCACCGACATCCGCGACGTCGCCCAGGCGGAGCTTCACCGCCGCATCGCGCTGATGTCGCAGGATACGCCGGTGTTCCTCGGCAGCGTGCGCGACAATCTGCTGATCGGCGATCCGGCGGCGGACGACGCCGCCTGTTTCCGCGCGCTCGCCGCCGCCCGACTCGAAGGCTTCGTGCGCAGCCTGCCCGCGGGGCTCGACACCTGGCTCGGCGAAGCCGGCCGCACGCTCTCGGTCGGGCAGGCCCGCAGGCTCTGCCTCGCCCGCGCGCTGTTGTCGCCGGCCCCGGTCATCGTGCTCGACGAGCCGACCTCGAGCCTCGACCACGACACCGAAAGCGCCTTCCTCGCCGATCTCGCGACGGCGACGCAGGGCCGGACCGTGGTGATGGTGACGCACGCCCGCCTGCCGCACGGCGCGGTCGACCGCGTGCTGAAGCTCGACGGCGGCAGGCTGCTGCCGGCCGCCGGCTGAGTTTCGGAGGACCGCGCGGGACCTTCGAGGCAAGACCTTGGAGGCAAAACCTTCGAAGATCGCCCGGCCGGATGGCGTCACCCGGCCGGAACGGCGCGGCCCGTTCGTCAGGCCGGGGTCGGGACGTCGGCGCCGAGCAGGCCGTCGGCCTTCAGGCGCTGCCAGAACGCGGCCGGGATCGGCGTTTCGAACCATGCGAGGTTCTGGCGGATGCGCTCGGGCTTGGCCATGCCGAGCACGACGCTCTTCACCGCCGGATGGCCGAAGGCGAACTGCACCGCCGCCGCCTGGATCGGGATGCCGAACTCGTCGCACACCGCGTTCAGCTTCAGCGTCTGCTCGATGATCGCGGCCGGCGCGTCGCCATAGTCAAACTTGGCACCCGGCCGCGCGCCCTTGGCGAGAATGCCCGAATTGAACACGCCCACCGCCACGACATCGACATTGCGCTTGCTGGCCTCGGGCAGGAAATCGGCCAGCGCCTCCTGGTCGAGCAGCGAATAGCGGCCCGCCAGCATGACGATGTCGAGGTCGGCGTCGCGGATAAACTTGGACGCCACTTCCGATTCGTTGACGCCGATGCCGATGGCCCCGACCTGGCCGGCGCTGCGCAGCTCGTCGAGCGCGCGATAGCAGCCCTCAACCGCAGTGCGATAGTTCCGGTCGAACGCCTCGCCCTGGTTCCGGCGGTCGATGTCGTGGATGTAGAGGATGTCGATGCGCGAGACGCCGAGGCGGGCGAACGACTGCTCCAGCGAACGGAAGGTGGCATCGTAGCCGTAGTCGATGACCGGCTTCAGCGGCAGCGGCGCGAAATAGCCGGTGCCCTTGAACGCCTCGCCATAGGGCGGCACGAAATAGCGGCCGACCTTGGTGGACAGGATGAAGCTGTCGCGCGGCACCTGGCGCAGGAAGCGGCCGACCCGGATTTCGCTGAGGCCGCTGCCATAGAGAGGGGCGGTGTCGAAATAGCGGATGCCGGCGGCGTAGGCCTCCTCCAGCGTGGCGTCCGCGACGGCCTCGGGAACCGCCTCGTAGAGATTGCCGATGCCGGCCGCGCCGTAGCCGATCCGAACGGACATCGGCTTGGCGGAAAGCGCGGAGGAAGCGGGCTTGGTGTCGGTCATCCGGAACG
>JAEZMP010000347.1 GCA_023442215.1 Pseudomonadota bacterium | reverse complement strand
GTGCTGGACTGGGCGCGCGACGGGGCGTTCGACGCCATCGTGCTCGACGTGATGCTGCCGGGACGGGACGGCTTTGCCGTGCTGCGCGATCTGCGCGGCGCGGGGCTCGACACGCCGGTGCTGGTCGCCACCGCCCGCGCCGAGGTGAACGACAAGGTGGGCCTGCTCGATCTCGGCGCGGACGACTACATCGTCAAGCCGTTCGACCTGCGCGAGATGGAGGCGCGGCTCCGGGCCGTATCCCGCCGCCCGACCGCGATGACGGCGAGCGCGGTGCAGGTTGGCGATCTCGTCGTCGACCTCGCCGCCCGCAGCGTGATGGTCGCCGGGCGGCCGGTGGAGTGCGGCCGGCGGGAGTTCAGCCTCCTGGAAATCCTCATCGGCCGGCTCGGGCAGGTGGTGCCCAAGGACCGGCTGATGACGCAGCTGTTCGCGTTCGACGACGACGTCTCGATCAATGCCGTCGAGCTGCTGGTCTCGCGCCTGCGGCGCAAGCTCGAAGGCTCGCGGGTCGATATCGTCACGGTGCGCGGCACGGGCTACATGGCGCGGGCCGGTGACCGGGCCTGACAGCCTCCCAGGCCCGGCGCCGGCGCGGGCGACCTCGATCCGCCGCCGCGTGCTCGGCCTCGCGCTGGTGGTGCTGGCGCTGGCGGCGGGCGCCGTGGCGCTGTTCCTGCGCGATTATGCCGGGCGTGCCGCCGACGAGGCCTTTGACCGGCTGCTGGCGGCCTCCGCGCTTTCCATCGCCGGCGCGGTGCAGGTGGAAGGCGGCCGCGTGGTGGTGGAGCTGCCGATCGCCTCGCTCGCCATGCTGGGTTCGGACGGCGACCGGGTGTTCTATGTGGTCGAGCAGCCGAACGGCGCCTTCGTCACCGGCTATGACGATCTCGGCGCCGGCCTGCCGCCGGCTTCCGACGACGAGCCGGTGTTCGCCGACCGCAGCTATCACGGCGAGCCGGTCCGGATCGCGACCATCGGCCGGCTGACATCGGCGAGCGAGGCGGCGGGCTGGGTCACGATCCGCGTCGGCGAGACGCGGCTCGCGCGCAGCCGGCTCGCCGCCGAAATCTTCAACACCGCCGTGCTGCCGCTGGTCGGGCTGCTGGCGCTTTCGCTCGCGCTCGTGTGGCTCGGGGTGCAGCGCGCGTTCGCCCCGCTCGCCGATCTCGAGGCGGAGCTGCGGCGGCGGCCGTCCGAGGATCTCTCGCCGGTCTCCGTGCCGGTACCGGTGGAGGTCGGCCATCTGGTGGAGGCGCTGAACGGCTTCATGCAGCGGCTCGACAGCATCATGCGCACGCTGAGCAGTGTGGTGGCCGATGCCGCCCACCAGGTGCGCACGCCGCTCGCCTCGTTGCGGGCGCAGGCGGAGGTGGCGCTCGACGAACGCGATTTCGACCGGCTCAGGGAGCGGGTGGTGAAGATCCACAACAACGCGGTGGTCGCCAGCGATCTCATCAACCAGCTTCTGATGGAAGCCATCGTGGCCCACCGCATCGAGACCCGCGAGGTGGCGCCGCTTGCCATCGGGACGGTGATCGACGACGTGCTGCAGCGCCTCGACGCCGCAGCGGCGGCGCGCGTCGGGGTAACGATCGCGGACGGGGCGCGGGACCGGGTGGTGATGGGCGACCGGCTGGCCCTGCGCGAGATGCTGGGCAACCTCGTCGACAACGCCCTCGACTATACCGACGGCCCGGTGAGCATCGCGGTCGATGCGACGCCGGCCGGCATCCGCCTCGCCGTGTCCGACCGCGGCCCGGGCATCGCCGACGACGAGAAGGCGGCGGTGCTGGAGCGTTTCCGGCGCGGACGCAGCGGCGGCACCCGACCCGGCAGCGGGCTGGGGCTTTCCATCGTCCGCACGGTGGTGGACGCCCATGGCGGGCGCATCGCCCTCGTCGACCGGGACGGCGGCGGGCTTGAGGCGCGCATCGAGCTGAAGGCCGAGGCACCCGCCCGCCCGGCCGGCCTGAAAGGCGGGCGCGGCGGGCGGATGCTGGCAGTGCTGGCGGCGGTTGCCGTTCTCGGGCTCGTCGCCTCCGGTGGACGGTCCGATGCCGGGGAGATGAGCCGCTATCCGGCGCTGCATCCCCCCGACGAGCATGGGCCGGTGCTGATGATCGCCGGCGCCACCAGCACACCGCTGTTCGCGGCCTTCATCCACGATTTCCAGATCGTGCGCCCGGACGTCGCGGTGCTCTATGACGAGATCGAGACGCTGCCGCTCTACGAGGCGGTGGTGGCGGGAACCGTGCCGGAGGGCACGGACCTGATCATCTCCTCGGCGAGCGACCTGCAGGTGAAGCTCGCCAATGACGGCTTCGCGCGCGCCTACGAATCACCGCAGACCGAGGCGCTGCCGGCCTGGGCGCGCTGGCGCGACGAGGTGTTCGGCTTCACCTTCGAGCCGGCGGTGATCCTCTACAACCGCGCGCTCGTGCCCGAGGCGGACCGGCCGCGTTCGCATCTCGGGCTGATCCGGCTTCTGGAAAGCGATCCGGTCCGGTTCCGCGGCCGCATCGGCACCTACGACATCGCCGCGAGCGGCGTCGGCCAGATGCTGGCGGCGCAGGACGCGGTGATCTCGTCGAACTTCTGGCGGCTCGCCCACGCCCTCGGGCAGGCCGACGTCAGGCTCAGCGGATCGAGCCCGGAGCTGATCGACCTCGTCGCCGGCGGCGAACTCGCGCTCGCCTACAACGTGCTCGGCTCCTACGCCTTCGCCCGGCAGGCGGACGATCCCCGGTTCGGCATCGTCATTCCCGACGACTACGCGCTGGTGCTGACCCGGACCGCGCTGATCCCGCGCACGGCCAACGACCCGCGGCTCGCCGAGGCCTTCCTCGACTATCTGCTGTCGCCGCGCGGGCAGGCGATCGCGGCCGGCGCCACCGCGCTCGGCGCCGTCGTGCCGGGCAGTCACGGCAAGTGGACGGCCGAACGCATCGCCGAGGAGGCGAGCGGCATCATCCAGCCGGTGGCGCTCGGGCCGGCGCTGCTCGTCGGCCTCGACCAGGAACGCAAGGGCCGGCTCTACGAGGCCTGGGGCAAGCTCGTCGCCGGTCCCTGACGGCCACCCTGCCCCGCCCGTCTCAAGCGTCCCGGCGATGACAGGTCGCCGACAGAAAGCCTCGCTATCCTTCTCGGTAACGGGCGGAGAACACGCCCGGACGACACCGGGAGGATGAGGCCCTGTCCGCCTGGAGCAAGCCTCGGATCGGGCGATCCGACGGGACGCGCTCCGGATTGGCGGACACGGCCGACGACAGGCGCCGACGAACGCACGGATGATGCGGGCGGGCTGAGCCCGGCCATCCCCGTTCTGCGCCACCCCTCCCCCGAAGACGAGACCGCCGGACTGCCGGGCCATGGCCCGGCAACCCTTCGGCATGCGTTCGCCGCCGACAACGAGAACAAGGACGGAGGAAATTTCATGACCCGCGCCATCACCAAACGCCTGACCATCGTGGCGGCCCTCGCCGGGCTGCTCGCCGCGCCCGGCATCGCCGCCGCCGCGGACTACAAGATCATGGCCCCGGCGGCGCCCGGCGGCGGCTGGGACCAGACCGCGCGCTCGATGCAGACCGCGATGCAGGACGAGAAGATCGCCGGCAGCGTGCAGGTCATCAACGTGCCCGGCGCCGGCGGCACCATCGGCCTCGCCCAGTTCGCCAACCAGTCGAAGGGCGACGCGACGTCGCTGATCGTCGCCGGCTACGTGATGGTGGGCGCGATCCTCACCAACAAGTCCGCCGTGACGCTCGACGCCATCACCCCGATCGCCCGCCTGACCGGCGAATACGAGGCGCTGGTGGTGCCGGCGGCCTCGCCGATCAAGACGATGCAGGACCTCGTGGACAAGCTGAAGGCCGATCCGGGCTCCGTCTCCTGGGCCGGCGGCTCGGCGGGCGGCACGGACCACATCGCCGCCGGCCTGATCGCCAAGGCCGTGGGCGTCGATCCGACGAAGGTCAACTACATCGCGTTTTCCGGTGGCGGCGAGGCGCTGGCCGCGATCCTCGGCGGGCAGGTGACGGTCGGCATCTCCGGCTACGGCGAGTTCGAATCCCAGGTGAAGGCCGGCGCACTCCGGCTGATCGGCGTGACCAGCGCCGAGCCGCTGCCGGGCATTGATGCGCCGACGCTGAAGCAGGCCGGCGTCGACGTGGTGGTGGAAAACTGGCGCATGGTCGCCGCCGCCCCCGGCATCACCGACGAGCAGCGCGCCGCCATCGTGGCCGACGTCGAGGCAATGGCCAAGTCCAAGACCTGGCAGGACACGCTGAAGACCAAGGGCTGGCAGGACACCTTCCTCGCCGGGCCGGAATTCGAGAAGCAGCTGGCGAACGACCAGGCCGCCACCGCCACCATCCTGAAGGACATCGGGCTGGTGCAATGAGCGACGCCAGCAACGCACCGGCGCACCGGCCCGACTGGCCGGTGCTGGGGATCGCGGCGGCGCTCGCCGCCATCTCCGCCGTCGTCCTGTGGGACACGGCGCACATGAGCGGTGCGGGCAGCTATGCCCGCATCGGCCCCGCCGCCTTCCCCTATGCCGTCGCGGGCGGCCTCGCCGTGCTCGCGATCCTGACAGCGGTCGCCGGCATCCGCGGCTCGTTCCCGGCACGGGAACACGACGAGTTCGGGCCGATGGCCTGGATCGTCGGCGGCCTCGTCGGGCAGATGCTGCTGCTCAACACCGCCGGCTTCTCGATCGCGACCGCGGTGCTGTTCGCCGGCACCACGCGCGGGTTCGGACGCGGGCCGCTGTGGCTGACCTCCGCCGTCGGGTTCGGGCTGTCGCTCGTGCTGTGGCTGATCTTCGCGCGCGGTCTGCAGCTTTCGCTGCCGGCCGGTCCCATCGAACGTCTTTTCGGCTGAGGCACCGCCATGGACACCTTCGGCCTGCTTTTCGACGGCATTCTGGTCGCGCTCCAGCCCGTCAATCTGCTCTACGCGCTGATCGGCGTGACGCTCGGCACCGCCGTCGGCGTGCTGCCCGGCATCGGGCCGGCGCTGACGGTGGCGCTGCTGCTGCCCGTCACCTACAAGCTCGACCCCGCCGGCTCGCTCATCATGTTCGCGGGCATCTATTACGGCGGCATGTATGGCGGCTCGACCACGTCGATCCTGCTGAACACGCCGGGTGAAAGCGCCTCGATCGTCACGGCGCTCGAGGGCAACAAGATGGCCCGGGCCGGACGCGGCGGCCCGGCGCTCGCCACCGCCGCCATCGGCTCGTTCGTGGCCGGGCTGATCGCCACCATCGGGCTCGCCTTCATCGCGCCCTGGGTGGTGAAGTTCGCCCTCTCGTTCGGCCCGGCGGACTATTTCGCGCTGATGGTGCTCGCCTTCATGACGGTTTCGGCCGCCTTCGGCGATTCCACCCTGCGCGGCCTGACGTCGCTCGGCCTTGGGCTGACGCTCGGGCTGATCGGCATCGACCTGCAGACGGGACAGGCGCGGCTGGCGTTCGGCGTGCCGGATCTGCTCGACGGCGTCGAGGTGACGACGCTCGCGGTCGCGCTGTTCGCCATCGGCGAGAGCCTCAGCGTCGCCGCCGCGGGCAAGCGCGCGCCGGACAAGATCGAGCCGGTCAAGGGCTCGATCTGGATGAACCGCGAGGACTGGAAGCGGTCGTGGAAGCCGTGGCTTCGCGGCACGGTGATCGGCTTTCCCATCGGCGCCATGCCGGCGGGCGGGGCGGAGATCGGCACCTTCCTGTCCTATGCGACCGAGCAGCGGCTGACGAAGCACCCGGAAGAGTTCGGCCACGGCGCCATCGAGGGCGTCGCGGGGCCCGAGGCCGCCAACAACGCCTCGGCGGCCGGCACGCTCGTGCCGCTGCTCACCTTGGGCCTGCCGACCACGGCAACGGCGGCGATCATGCTGGCAGGCTTCCAGCAATATGGCCTCCAGCCCGGCCCGCTGCTGTTCACGACCTCGTCGCAGCTCGTCTGGGGCCTGATCGCGAGCCTGCTGATCGCCAACCTGATGCTGCTGGTGCTGAACCTGCCGCTGATCGGACTGTGGGTGCGGCTGCTGTCGATCCCGCGGCCGTGGCTCTATGGCGGCATCCTGGTGTTCGCGAGCCTCGGCACCATCGGCGCCAATCCGTCGGTGTTCGAACTCGGCATGCTGCTGGCATTCGGCCTGCTGGGCTTCGTGCTGCGCCGGTTCCACTATCCGATCGCGCCGGTGGTGGTCGGCCTCATCCTCGGCCCGATGGCCGAGCAGCAGCTTCGGCGCGCCCTTGCCATCAGCCAGGGCGACGCGACGGTGCTCGTCACCTCGCCGATCGCGGCCGTGATCCTCGCGCTCGCGGCGGCGGCGATCATCGTGCCGCTGATCCTGCGCGCCCGGGGACGCGGGGCGGTGCTGTCGCAGCTCGCGGCGGACGAGGACTGATCTCACCGCCGTTTCGCCGCCACGGCCCGCCCCCCCACCGGGCCGCGGGCCATATTCAATCGGGCCAGGACGGATGAAATCGTGCGCCGCGACGCGCTCCGCGGTTTGCATCGCCGGCATTCGGTGGCAGCTTCGCGGGCTGTGAGCGCTTTCCGATCGGATGGGATCATCCGATCGACACGAAATCGCTCCAGATACAAACGCTTGAGAAACCCGCGAGTCGTGCCCCCATGAGCCTCGAATCGGTCCGCACCTTCCTCGCCGAGAAGGCCCCCGACATCGCCGTGATCGTCACGGAAGCCTCCAGCGCCACGGTCGCCGATGCGGCCGCCGCCCATGGCGTCGCCCCGGCGCAGATCGCCAAGACGCTGTCGCTCCGGGTCGGCGAGCGGGTGGTGCTCGTGGTCGCGCGCGGCGATGCCCGCCTCGACAACAGGAAGGCGAAGGCCGCCTTCGGCGCCAAGCCCCGAATGCTCGACACGGAGGAGGTGACGGCGCTGACCGGCCATCCGGTCGGAGGGGTATGCCCGTTCGGGCTGGCGACGCCGCTCGACATCTATTGCGACGTCTCGCTTCAGGCGTTCGACGAGGTGGTGCCCGCCGCGGGCTCCACCAACAGCGCGCTGAGGATCGCGCCCGCGCGGATGGCGGAGATCACCGGCGCGGCGTGGACCGACGTCTGCAAGCTCGCCGACGATCCCGCCTGACCACCGGCAGCGCCAGCCCCGTCTCAGGCTGGCACCATCTCAGGCTGGCCCCGTCTCAGTTGACGACGTTGCGCTTCTCGCCGCGCTGGAAGGCATCGATGATGTCGACGAGCTGGTCGGCGAGGCTCTGGATCGCCTCGCGGCTCGCCCACGCCACATGCGGGGTGAGGATGAAGTTCGGCAGGTCGAGCAGCCCCATCAGCGGGTGGTCGGCCGGCGGCGGTTCCGCGGTCGCGACGTCGAAGCCCGCGCCGCCGATCTGACCGGACCGCAGCGCCTCGCCGAGCGCCACCTCGTCGACGAGGCCACCGCGCCCGGTGTTGATGAGGAGCGGCCGGCGCTCCATCAGGGCGAACTCGGCGGCGCCGATCATGTTGCGCGTCGCCGGGCGCAGCGGCGCGTGCAGGGTGATGATGTCGCTCGTCCGCAGCAGGTCCTCGAACGGAGTATAGAGCGAGCCCATGCCGGTGCGCCCCTTGTGGGCGGCGAACAGCACCTTCATGCCGAGCGCCTCGCCGACGCGCGCGACCGAGCGGCCGAGCGAGCCATCGCCGATGATGCCGAGGGTGGAACCGGCGAGATCGCGGATCGGATAATCGAAGAAGCAGAACTGGCCGGCCTCCTGCCAGCGGCCGCGCCGCACCGCTTCCAGATAGGCGGTGATCGACCGGCGCAGCGCGAAGATCAGCGCGAAGGTGTGCTCCGGCACGGTGTGGACGGCGTAGCCGCGGATGTTGGACACGGTGATGCCGCGCGCCGTGCAGGCGGCGAGGTCGATCACGTCGGTGCCGGTGGCGGCCACCGCGATCAGCTTCAGCCGGGCGGCGGCTTCGAGCGCGTCGGCGCGCACCGGCACCTTGTTGGTGACCACGATGTCGGCATCGGCGATGCGCGCCGCCACCTCGTCGCGGGCGGTGCGCTGATGCACGACGAGTTCGTGCGGGAAGGCCGGCGGCCGCAGCACCGTTTCCGGCGAGATGGTCTCGCGGTCGAGCATGACGATGCGGAGCGGGCGGGTGGCGGTCTCGGTCATAGCGGCCTCGATCGTGGCGGTCTTGGTCATGGCGGCCCCTTCGGCAGGGGCCGGACGGCGGCAGGGTTCCGCCGTTCTAGACCATATCCCGCCCGGATCGAAGCGACCTGAGCGACAGTGTCGGGCCTCAGCTTTCGCGGAACGCCCGCTCGATCTGGTCGTGCAGCGGCTTGATCAGGTAGGACAGCACGGTGCGGTCGTCGGTGCGGATGAACACCTCGACCGGCATGCCGGCGACGAGCTTGAGGTCGCCGAGCTTCTTGAGCTGGTCGGGCGGGATGGAGATGCGGACCGAGAAATAGGCGCTGCCGTTCTTCGGGTTCTCGATGAGATCGGGCGAGACGCGCTCGACCCGGCCCTCGATTTCCGGCGTGGTGCGCATGTTGAAGGCGGTGAAGCGCAGGTTCGCCGGCAGGCCGCCGCGAATCTGGTCGATGTCCTGGGGCGCGACCTTGGCATCGACGCTGAGCGCGTCGGAGGTCGGCACGATCAGCATCATCTGCTCGCCCGCGCCGACCACGCCGCCGACGGTGTGGACGGAGAGCTCGTGGACGATGCCGTCCTGCGGGGCGCGGATGTCGATGCGCGACAGCTCGTCCTTGGCGGCGATGCGCTGCTCGACGAGCTTGCTGATTTCGGAGCGCACGTCGGACAGTTCCTTGGCGACGTCGGAGCGCATGTCCTGATCGACCTGGATGGTCTGGAGGTTGAT
>JAEZMP010000263.1 GCA_023442215.1 Pseudomonadota bacterium | reverse complement strand
GCGCGCACACGGCGCGCAGGCGGGCGATGGCCGGAAAAACGGCAGAAATGCTGGCGATCCGCGCGGTCGGGAACGCGGATGTCGCTCTCTATCGATTTTTTGCGGAATGCTGCGGAACGTCGCTTCCCGTCCCCGCGATCAGCGGGCGACGATGACCTCGATGCCGCGCCGCTCGAACTCGGCCTTGTCGGCCGCCGTGATGCCGTCGTCGGTGATGAGGCAGTGGATCAGGCTCACCGGCCCGAGCGACGAGAACGAGTTGCGTCCGATCTTGGTGGAATCCGCCAGGAGATAGATGCGCGAAGCCGCCTTCACCATCGCCCGCTTGATGTGGAGGTCGGCGAGGGCGGGGAAGGTCAGCCCAGCCTCGAACGACACCGCGGCCGTCGCCAGGAACAGCTTTTCGGCGAAGATGCCCTGGAAGAACTCGACGGATTTCTCGCCGGTCAGCGACAGTGTCGGCGCCTTGAACTGGCCGCCGGGCATGTGGACCGTCATGCTCGGCAGGGCGCCGAGCGTCAGAGCGATGTTGAGCGCGTTGGTGATGACGTTGAGATGCTCGTGCTCGACGAGGCTCTTCGCCATTTCCGTGACCGTGGAACCCGAATCGAGGATGATCGTCTCGCCGTTCGCCACCTGGGCGGCGGCGGTGCGGCCGATCATCTTCTTCCGGTCCATGTTCACGAGGTGCTGCAGCGACATCGACTGCACCTGCTGCGGCACCGATTTCAGGTAGGCGCCGCCGTGCTCGCGCACGATGAAGCCATCCGCTTCCAGCCGTTCCAGGTCCTGGCGCACGGTCGCTTCCGAGACGCTGAAGGCGGCCGAAAGGTCGCGCACCCGGGCGCTGCCTTCCTCCTGAAGCCATTCGAGGATCTTCATGCGCCGCGGTTCGGCTAGCAGGTTCTGCCGCGGGGCGTCCGGCACCGCCTTGCGCCGCCGGCCCTTCTGGCCGGTTGCGCCTGCGGTTGCGGTGGAAGGTTCGGCCATCGATGCCCTGTTCCGTCGTCCCATGGTCAGCCCTGGCGGCTGCGGGCAGCGAGTCTGCGTTGCAGCTGATCAAGAACCACGGCCGCGATGATGACAAGGCCCTTGATCACCATTTGCCAGAATTCGCTGACGCCCATCATCACCAGACCGTCGCTCAAAACGCCGATGACGAAGGCGCCGATGATGGTGCCGCCGATCCGGCCGTGGCCGCCGGAGAGCGAGGTGCCGCCGAGCACTGCCGCGGCGATGGCATTGAGTTCGAACGAGGTTCCGGTCGCGGGGTGCGAGGCGACGAGCTGCGACGACACGATGAGCCCGACCACCGCCGCGCAAAAGCCGGAGATCATGTAGACGGCGAGCTTCACCCGGTCGACCCGCACGCCCGACAGCGCCGCCGCCCGCTCGTTGCCGCCGACCGCATAGACCCGGCGTCCGAACGGGGTGCGGGTGGCGACATAGGCGGCGATCAGCGCCAGCACGACGAGGATCAGCACCGAGTAGGGCACGCCGAACAGCGTGCCGGCGCCGATGACCGGGAAGCCCTGGTTTTCCAGCTCCGGCTTGCCGACCAGGTTCGGGAACGTCGCCCCGCCCGAGAGCAGTAGCGCCGCGCCGCGGGCGACGTAGAGCGTTCCGAGGGTTGCGATGAACGGCGCCACCGCGAGCTTGGTGATGAGGAGCCCGTTGATGGCGCCGATGAAGACGCCGACGGCGAGCGCGATCAGCACCACCTCGAACACGTTCGGATAGATGATGATGCCGAGGGCGTCGATGCGCAGGCCGTAGGCGATCAGCCCGCCGGCCACCATTCCGGTCAGCCCGACGATGGAGCCGACCGACAGGTCGATGCCGCCGGTCAGGATCACGTAGGTCATGCCGATGGCGAGGATGGCATTGATCGCGACGTGCTTGGAAATGATCACCGCGTTGGCGACGGAGACGAAGTTCGGCGCCATGAAGGCGAAGAACAGCGTGACCGCGATCAGCGCGATGAACGTGCGCAGCTTCAGGATTTGCAGAAGGACCGACTGGTTGCCGGAGGGCGCGGGAAGAGCGGAAGTGATCGACATCGTCGCGTGTCCTCAGGCTGCGGCCGGCGCAGCCGACGGATGTTTGTGGGTGGAGGCCAGCACGATCGCCTCGTCGCTGGCGGCGTCGGCCGGGAAGTCGGCCGTGATGCGGCCATAGGCCATGACCAGGATCCGGTCGGCGACCGCGTGGGTCTCCTTGAGGTCGGACGTGGTGTAGACCACCGCGAGCCCGGCATCCGCCAGGTCGCGCATGGTGCTGAACACCTCCGCCTTGGCGCCGATGTCGATGCCGCGGCTCGGTTCGTCGAGCAGCAGCACGGTCGGCTCGGTCAGCAGCGTCCGCCCGATCACGACCTTCTGCTGGTTGCCGCCCGACAGCGACGTGATCGGCGCGTCGACGCCGGCGGTCTTGATGTGGAGCCGCTTCACCATGTCCTTCAGGAGCGGCGCCTCGTCGGCCGTGGAGATCGACAGGAATCGCGTGAAGCGGCGCAGGCTCGACAGGCCGAGATTGCCGCCGACCGAGAGGTTCTGGACCAGTCCGTCGCGCTGGCGGTCTTCCGGCACCAGGATGATGCCGGCTTTCAGCCGGTCGCTGACGGCAAGGCCGCCGATCTCGCGGCCGTTGAGCGTGACCGAGCCGCTGCCGGCTTGCCGGACGCCGTAGAGCGTCTCGAACAGCTCCGTGCGGCCGGCGCCGAGCAGGCCGTAGATCGCCGTGATCTCGCCGGCGCGGAAGGAAACCGTGACGTCCTCGACTGCGAGCCCGCCGCGCCTCGGCACGTTCAGCCCCTCGACCCGCAGCACTGCCTCGCCGGGCGGCCGGGCGGGCGGGCGCTTGGCGATCACGTCCTCGGCGCCCAGCATCTGGCGGATGATCCAGGGGATCGAGACCTCCGCCTTGGGCGCCGCGGCCTGAAGGCGACCGTCCCTGAGCACGGTGAAGTGGTCGCCGATGCGGATCAGCTCTTCCAGGCGGTGGGAGATGTAGATGATCGAGACGCCGGAGCGCTTCAGGTCCTCGATGACGCGGAACAGCACCTCGACCTCGGACACCGACAGCGCGGAGGTCGGCTCGTCCATGATCAGAACCCGCGCGTCCTCGGCGAGGGCTTTTGCGATCTCGACGATCTGCTGCTGGCCGATCATCAGGTCGCCGACCAGGGTATCCGGGTCGATGTCGGCCTCGAGGCGCTTCAGGAGCGCAGCCGCGCGGGCGCGCTGGGCGGCGCGGTCGATGTGGAAGCCGGCGACGGTCAGGTCGCGGCCGAGGAAGATGTTGTCCGTCACCGAGAGGTTCGGGCAGAGGTTCAGTTCCTGAAACACGATGCCGATGCCCTTTCGGGCGGCGTCGTGGACCGAGGCGAAGCTGACAAGCTCGCCTTCGAGGGTAATCGTGCCGGAGGTCGGCCGCTCGACGCCCGCCAGGATCTTCATCAGCGTCGACTTGCCGGCGCCATTCTCGCCGATCAGCACGTTCACCGTGCCGGCATGGACGGTGAAGTCGACATCCTTCAGCGCCACCGTGCCCGGAAAGGTCTTGGTGATGCGCTCGGCGCGCAGGATCGCCTGCGGTTCGGTCGCCGTCATGTTCCGGCCTTCAGCGAAACCGGGGTGATCAGCACCTTCTCGGACGCCGAGGACAGGCTGATGACGCCGACGAAATCGACCTTCGCGCCAGCCTCCAGAGCGGCCGCCGGCCCTTCGATCGCCTTCAGGGCCTCGGCATTGAGCGCCTTGCCCATGTCGGCATAGTCGAGCTGGTTCTCGAAGTTCTCGAACGAGATGAACGGCAGGCTGTCGCGCACGGCATTGCCGCGCATCACGGGCCCGATCTGCAGCGTCACGTCGGTCGCCGGATCGGCGCCGTCGAGTGCCACCACCAGGGTGCCGGCGCGGGACTGGGTGTTCTTCGCCTTCACGGTGCCGGAGCCGGAGACCACGAACGTCCAGGGGGCGCCCTCCGCTGCCTGCCGGTAGCCGAAGGCCTTGCCGGCCTCGTCGAGGTTCGTCCGGATCGCCGGCAGCACCTGCATCGCCGGCTTCGCCGCCTTCGCGAAATAGGCCGCTCCCTCGCCGGACCAGGCCTCGGCAGCGCGGTCGGTTATCCCCGCACCCTTGGCCTGTGCCGCCGCGGTCTCGTCGGCGATGGAGATGATCTTGCAACCCTGCAGCGTGGAGCAGGTCACGGCAAGAACGAGGGCCGCCATTGCGGCCCGGCTCGGTGTCACCGTCGTATCCTCCCTAAGCGCTTTTCGAACGCTGGCGATTTTTTTGATTTGATCACCCATGCCCCAGAAATCCGACGCTGTCAACGTGGGAGGCGGTGAGGTGAATGTCGTATAAATATATGATATAAAAAGAGAATAATGGCATATCGCCGAACCTCTCTAAACGAAAGATTTCGTTATTGCGACATGGCCAGGGGCTGGCTAGATTGATTCCAATACGAAGCGCCGAAGCCCACCGAGGCCCGTCGCACTCCCCGGAGGAAATCAAATGAGGCCGATGAACAGGACGATCACGCTCGGGCTGATCGTCTCCAGCCGCGCGTTCTTCAACGCGGCTTATGCCCCCAATGCGCGGGCGGATCTGATTGCGCAATGCGAGAAGCTCGGGATCGGCTACCGCATCCTGCCGGCCGATGCGACGCCGAACGGTGCGGTGGAGACGCGCGAAGACGCCCGCAGATACGCGCAATTCTTCAGAGAGAACCGCGACGAGATCGACGGCCTCGTGGTGTCGCTTCCGAACTTCGGCGACGAGATCGCCGTGGTCGAGACCATCGCCATGGCAGAGCTCGGCGTGCCGGTGCTGCTGCAGGCCTGCAACGACACGGTGGACAAGGTCGACCTCAAGGGGCGCCGCGATGCGTTCTGCGGCAAGATCTCCGTCACGAGCAATCTCTATCAGTACGGCATCCCGTTCACCGACACGACGTCGCACACGAGCGATCTCGACGGCGCGGAGTTCGCCGCCGACCTCGAGCGGTTCGTGCGTGTCTGCCGCACGGTGCGCGGGCTGAAGCGCGCCCGGATCGGTGCAATCGGCGCCCGCACGGCCCCGTTCCAGACGATGCGCTTCTCGGAGAAGCTGCTTCAGGCGAGCGGTATTTCGGTGGTGACGGTCGATCTCTCGGAGATCATCGCCAGTGCCGCGAGGCTCGGCGACCAGGATGCCGAGGTGAAGTCCCGGCTCGAGGAGATCTTCGCCTACGGCCGAATTCCCTCCTACATCGCGCGCGAGAACATCGTCCGGCAGGCGTCCTTCGGCGTGGCCGTCGACCGCTGGATGGCCGAGAACGAATGCGACGCCTCATCGATCCAGTGCTGGACATCGATGCAGGACAATTTCGGCTGCGCCACCTGTCTTTCCATGTCGATGATGGGAGAGAAGCTGCAACCGAGCGCCTGCGAGGTGGACGTCGCCGGCGCCATTTCCATGTACGCCCTCGCCCTTGCCGCCGGAACGCCGCCCGCGCTGCTCGACTGGAACAACAATTACGGCGACGCGCGCGACAAGTGCGTTTGCACGCATTGCGGCAACTTCCCGAAGAGCTTCATCGGCGAAGAGCCGGAGATTTCCAATCTCGGCGTCATCGGCACGGTGGTCGGGCCGGAGAAGTGCTTCGGTGCCGTGAAGGGCAAGGTCCAGCCCGGGCCGCTGACCTATTTCCGCCTGTCCACCGACGACCGACGCGGTGCCCTGAAGACCTATGTGGGAGAAGGCGACTTCACCGACGATCCGTTCGGCATGGACGGCGGCATCGCCGTGACGCAGGTGCCGCGGCTGCGCGAACTCCTGACGTTCATTTCACGCAATGGCTTCGAGCATCACGTCGCCATGGTGCGCGGCCATCACGCGGCCGTGGTGGAGGAAGCCGTGGGGCGCTATCTGGGATGGCAGTGCTACCACCACGAGGCGGTGCCATCCTTCGCGCCGCCGGCCCCGTTCCTGCGGTAAGGCGGCGACTTGCGCACGGGCCGGCGGCGAGCCGGTCCGTGCCGCGCGCGGCGTTCAGTCCGCCCGGATCTGTTCGGCGAGAATGCGGCCGACGTCCGTCTTGATCTCGATGTGCGGCATGTGGCCGACATTCGCGAAGAAGTGCAGCGCGATGGTGCCGGGCAACCCGCTCGCGTGGCGGGACGGGATGATGGCGTCGTTGAGCCCGAACACGATCCGTGTCGGCATTTGCAGCCGGGACAAAGCCGGCCGGATCGAGAACGCTTGCGTGCCGTCCGGGAAGAGGGCGGCCGCGACGGCGGCCTGCTGGCCTGCAAGCCGTCCATCCGCACGGGCCGCAGCGGTGGCGCGCACGAAGCCCGGCGAAAGCGCCGCCGCGTCCGAGAACAGCAGCCTCAGCCAGGGAGCCAGGCTCTCCTCGCTGCGCGCACGGGCAAGCCCGTCCAGGAACGCGCCGTTGATGTCGGGGCCGAGGCCGGCCGGCGACAGCAGCAGCAGCGAGCGCGCATCGAACCCGCCGTCCGCCAGCGTCGCCGCGACCGCGCTGCCGAGCGAATGCCCGACCACGTGAGCCCGCGAAACGCCCTCCTCGGCGAGGGCGTCCGAGACCGCAGCAGCGAAGTCCTCGACCGAATTGCGGGCGATCAGCGGCGACAGGCCGTGTCCCGGCAAATCGACGGCGAGGACGGGCCGGCCCGTGGGATTGGCGGCGACGAACGGCCGCCAGCCACCGAGATCGGCAGCGAACCCGTGGATCAGCACCAGCGGATCGCCTTCGCCGCGCCGCAGCCAGGTGCGGTGAAGTATGGCGTCGCCGGTGGTGTTCGCGGCCGGCTGCGGCTGTGCGCATCTGGCCTTCGCGGGAACGGTCTTTCCGACAGGCGCATCCGCGTCCGTCTCCGCCGGGGCGAGCGCAGGGGCCTCGTCCGGAATGTCTGCCGCCTGGATGCGGCCGCGCGGGCCGGAACCGGTGACGGTGGCGAGATCGATGCCCTGCGACCGCGCCAGCCGGCGGGCGAGCGGCGTCGCGCGGATTTCGCCGTTCGACGGCTCGGCGCGGGACAATGGCGGAGAGAGCGGCACCGGCTCCGTCGGAATCTCCGCAACCTCTGCCGGCGCCACGCCTTCGGCGGCCTTCTTCGGCGGTTCTTCGCCGGCGGCCAGAATCCAGCCGACGACGGCGCCGACCGGAATGTCCTGCGCCGTCGCGGCGTCGATCCGCAGGATCCCCGAGGCCGGGGCCTCGATTTCCATCGCCGCCTTGTCGGTCTCGATCTCGAACAGGGGATCGCCCTGGCTGATGCTGGCGCCGTCCTCCACGTACCACCGGGCGATCTTGCCCGAGGCCATGTCCATGTCGACGCGCGGCAGGAAGACTTCCGTCGCCATCAGATCCGCCCTTTCGCCAGCCCGCGCGCGGCGGCCACGATGTCCGGCACCTGCGGCACGGCGGCCTTTTCGAGATCGGGATTGTAGGGCAGGGGAGACTCGGCGCCGCCGAGACGGACGATCGGCGCATCGAGGAAGTCGAACGCCTCGCTCTCGGCGATGGCGGCGCTGATCTCCGCGCCGACGCCGAGCGTCTTCACGCCCTCGTAGACGCACATCAGGCGACCGGTGCGCTTCACGCTTTCGATGATGGTGGCGGTATCCATCGGGCGCAGGCTGCGCAGGTCGATGATTTCCGCATCGATGCCCTCCGCGGCCAGCGCGTCTGCGGCCTCCAGCGCCTTGACCGCCATGATGGAGGTGCCGACGATGGTCAGGTCGCGGCCGGGGCGCATCACCGCCGCCTTGCCGATGGGCACGGTGTAATACCCCTCGGGCACCGGCCCCTTCGCCTTGTAGAGCAGCTTGTGCTCGAAGAACATCACCGGGTCCGGATCGGCGATAGCCGCGAGCAGGAGGCCCTTGGCATCATGCGGGGTGGACGGCTGCACCACCTTGAGGCCCGGCACGTGGCCGAGCCATGCTTCCAGGCTCTGGCTGTGCTGGGCCGCGGCTCCGGTGCCGGAGCCGGCGGGGAAGCGCATCACCAGCGGCACCGAGACGGCGCCGCCCAGCATGAAGCGGATCTTGGCGGCCTGGTTGACGATCTGCTCCATCGCCAGCGCGGCGAAATCGGAGAACTGGAATTCGAAGACGGGACGCAGGCCCGTCAGCGCCGCGCCGACCGCGACGCCGGCACCGCCGAGTTCGGAGATCGGCGTATCCATGACGCGCTCTTCGCCGAAGCGGTGCACGAGATCGCCCGTCACCTGGAAGGCGCCGCCATAGATGCCGATGTCCTCTCCCATGAGGAACACGCGGTCGTCCTGCTCCATGGCGATGGCGAGGGCTTCCTGTATCGCCTGCGAATAGCTGAGTTCGCGAACCGGCGCTTCCATCCCGATCAGACCTTGTTTTCTTCTGTGTAGACAAACCGCGTCAGCTCGGAGACCGACGGGGCCGGGCTTTCGCTTGCGAACCGGATCGCCTCGGCGATCTCGGCCTCGACACCCGCGTGGACCGCTGCGATCTCGTCGGCGCCGAGGAGGCCGAATTCGGTGAGCTCGGCCTCGAACAGCGCGATGGGATCGCGCTGCTGCCAGCTCTCGATTTCTTCCTTGGTGCGGTAGCGGTTGCGGTCCGACCGCGAGTGGCCGCGGATGCGGTAGGTCTTGCTCTCGATCAGCGTGGGCCCGCCGCCGGCCCGCGCACGGTCGACCGCCTCGAAGGTGGCGGTGGCGACGTCGGCGAAGCGGTTGCCGTCGACGATCACGCCCGGCATCGAATAGGCCGACGCGCGGTCGGCGATGTTCTGCACCGCCGTCGATCGCTCGGTCGAGGTCGACATGCCGTAGCGGTTGTTCTCGCAGAAGAACACGACGGGCAGCTTCCAGACGGAAGCCATGTTCAGGGCCTCGTGGAAGGCGCCTTCATTGTTGGCGCCGTCGCCGAAGAACGAGATGACGACGTTGTCCGTGCCGCGCTTCTTCGCCGAGAGCGCCGCGCCGACCGCGATGGGAATGCCGCCCCCGACGATGCCGTTCGCACCGAGATTGCCCTTGGAGGGATCGGCGATGTGCATCGACCCGCCGCGGCCGCGGCAATAGCCGTCCTCCTTGCCGAAGAACTCGGCGAACATCCGCTTCACATCGGCGCCCTTGCCGATGCAGTGGCCATGGCCGCGGTGGGTGGAGGTGATGTAGTCGGCATCGGTGAGCGGCGTGCAGGCGCCGACGGCGCTCGCCTCCTGACCGATCGAAAGGTGCATGGTGCCGTGAATGAGGCCCCGCATATAGGCCTGCTCGGCACCCTCCTCGAACCGGCGGATGAGGTGCATCTTGTAGAGCGCATCGCGAAGCTGTGCCGCGCTCAGGCGACGGTAGACCGCCGGCAGATTGGGCACGGCGCCGGATGCCGCCGGGGCGGCTGAGCCGGGGCCGGCAACGTTCCGGGCCGAAGCCTCGGGGGCCAGAGCTTTCGATGCTGCGGGCATCTGGGCCATGGTTCACCTCCTGGATTGGAGAGAGTCGACCCCATCGAGTCCGGCCGCGTCCCGCGACCGGCTCCGGGGCAGGCGTCTGCGTTCGCCCGTCTCCGGGCGTTCGATCCGATGTCCCGAAGCGCCGGGACGCCGCGGCGTCGCCGAACTCAGGCGGCGAGGAACCGCGCGTCGGACTGGTCGAGCCGGCGGCGGATCTGCGTCACGAGAAGCGAGTCGTCCGGTGCGCAGTTCTCGTAGGTCAGGCGTTCGCCGGCCTTGATCGGCCGCAGAACCCGGGCCCGCTCGGCAAGACCGAGCGGCAGCGCGCCGCCGTCGCGGGCGCCTTCCCACGTCATCGCGAAGCCGCGGTAATCGTACTCGCCGATCTTGCCCAGGGTCTGGCCCGGCGAAAGATCGCGCTTGGCGACGGCCGCGCATTCCGCGACGGGACGGTCCACCGGCTCCATGTCCGGACGGCGCGACATCACCGAGCGGATCGCCGACAGCGGCACTTCCAGGCTGGTCAGGTGATAGGGGCGCAGGATCGTGTAGCAGGGGCCGGGGCCGACCTTGAGGTCTGTCATGCGCTCCAGCACGCGGGGGTGGCGCGGCTTCACCACGCAGAACACGCCGGGCGCAACGCCCTTGCCGATGGAATAGTCGACCACGCCGGACCGGCTGAGGATGCCGCCGTCTTCCTTGGTGCAGAGCACCTGCGCGAGCTCCTCGCGCGTGGCGGCCGGCCCGTGCATGCCCGGAACGTCGGGCACGAGGCCGGTGGCGTTGGCGACAGCGACCATCTCGATCATGGTCTTGGAGCCGTCGACGAACTCGACCAGCATCCGCGCGTTCATGTTGCGGCGGCGGGCTTCCTCCTCGTAGGCGTCCGGCATCGCGTCGAACTTGAGGGGGTTGTTCTTGCCCTTGCCCGCGGCGACGATCTCGAAGCCGAGCGACTGCGCGAAGCCGATGATCTCCAGCGTCGCCGCCGGCTCGTCGCCGGCCGCGCCGGTGTAGACGACACCGGCCTTGCGCGCCTCTTCCTTGAGGAAGCGGCCGATGGTGATGTCCGCCTCGACGTTCAGCATGACGACATGCTTGCCGTTCGCCATGGCGTTGAGCGCGATTTCCGTGCCGATATTGGGGTTGCCGGTGGCATCGATCACGACGTCGATCAGGCCGGCACCGCAGAGCGCCTTGTAGTCGCCGGTCAGCGCCACGCGGCCGCTTTCGATGGCCGCATCGACAGCCGTCGCACTCGACACCTCGGCGATGTCGGCACGGCTGCGGCCGGACATCAGCAGCGCCTCGACGGCGGCCTCGCCGCGAACCTCGGACACCGCGCCGAGCCGGACGCCCGGAATCAGCGCCAACTGGACCACGATATCCGTGCCCATCTGGCCTGCACCGGCGAGCCCGATGGTCACCGGGCCGTTGCGTTCCGCATAGGCGGCGATTTCGGCTGCGAGGCCGACTTTCGTGATCAGGGACATTTCACCTCCCGAGGAGCCGTTGGACGCAGAACGCATGCCGGCTCATTTGGATCGTTACTCGATTAATGGATGAACTTTTGTATCGTTGTCAACGATTGTGTTCAAGTCCGTTGAGCGCACGAATGCACCGCGCCGGCCAGAGTGGTCGTCGCCGGTGTCAGTTCAGGGCGGGATTGTTGGACGAAATGCTGCCTTGCAGGCGCTGCCGGATCGCCGGCCGGGCCCCGGCGTTCGCCGGAGCGTCCCAGTTCGGTTCGTTGCCGACGAACAGGTCGAAATAGCCGATCGCCGAGCGCGGGTCCTCGGCCGCGTTCTCGCGGAACGACCACCACGTCCTGAGATCGTCGACGGTGTCGCCGACGACGACCGGCCGCGCGGCTTCCTGGCGCAGCACGGCCTCAAGCACGGCGACGCAATAGGCGGTCGTCGAAAAGCCCTCGGGCCAGAAGGCGGCGATATCGCCGATGGCCGCCGGCACTTCGGCGTTGCCGGCACCTGCGACCGGTGACCGGCTGCCACCCGCCCCGGAGGCCGATCCCGCCGTCGAGGCCGAATCGATTCGCTGCGCGCTCCCGAGACCGGCAGCGCGGGAACGGGACGAAACCGCGGACACGGCGCGCTGCGCCAGCAGGTGCTCCAGCAGCAATCCCGCGGAGAACACGATATAATCGCGCCGGTCGACGGCCGCGACGGCGCGCTGCCGGTTCACCGCGTCTCCCCAGTCGAGAAAGGCCGCGACGAGACGGTTGCGGTCGACGGAGAGGGCAATGCCGGCCCGATCGGCGATGACCTTGATGGTGCGGCGGAAATGGGTCTCGAAGAAGCGCAGGCTGCGGACGCGATGGACCAGATCGGGCATGGCCGAGAGGTCGCCGGCGAGGTCGTGCGCCAGCTCCTGCGTTCTCAGTTCCTGCGTCCGGACATCCAGCGTCTGCATGACCGCTCTCCGCTTACGCGCATGATCCACTATAGCGACGCGCCGCGGTTTGGGAACGGCAGGCTTTCCGTTCGCTGGGACGACCGCGGCAGGCGCCGATGTGGCGTTCGACAGAAATTAGCACAGAATGACTTTACGAGGAACAAAAGTTCCATCATGGTGAGTGCAAAGCCGGCTCTCCGAGTTCGAACCCGTTCCGACGGGCCAGAACGGAGGCACGGCTCCCGACGCCGCGAGCACCGGAACACCGGTGCGAACAATCGGCGCGCGAGCCGCAAACGGTGATACGAACCGGCATATCGAAAGCCGGACGAAGGAGTGGAACGCCATGGCCTATTGGCAAGAAGCGCTGCTGCTGCTCGCAGCCGTATGGGTGCTGCAGGCATACGGCACCTGGCGGCAGATGAAGCATTACCGAACGATGATGCGCGCGCTGTCGCAGGAATGGCCCGACGGCTGGATGGGCGCCGGGAATGCGCGGGGCGTGCTCGGCAAGGGCGTGATCGCCCTCGTCGTCGCCGCTCCGAACGGCACCGTGCGAGCGGTGCGGCTGATGGAGGGGCGCAGCGTGTTCGCGAAGTTCCGCCCCTTCGAGATCGGCATCGGCGACCGGCTGGACGAGTTCGCAGCCCGCGCCGAAGCCATGACCGGTTCCGCCAAGGGACGCGGGCAGGCTCTGTCAAAGGCCATCGACCAGATACGGCAGGCGCAGTCGCGCCAGGCCGAAAAGCAATCGCAGCAGCCATCAACATCCTACACCCCATCGCCCCTCGAAACGACGACCGCGTAAGCGGCGCGACGGGACAGACAGCGGTAGGCAAACCGCGCGGGCGGTTTACGAGCAGGGAGGCTCGCAAGGCATGGCACTCATGTCACTGATGGCGCACGGGGCGGATCTTGCCGTCCACGGCGCCCAACTCGGCCAGATGGCGGTCGACGCGGTGGTGCATTCCACCGCCCACGCCACAGCGGCCACGGCGGACCAGGGCCACCACGGCCTGCTGGTGCTGGTGCAGGACAGCGGATCGGCGGCCACCACGGCGGCGCCCGATGCCGCCGCCACCGCCGAAAGCTATGCCGACAAGGTGAAGGCGCTTTCCGCCCATCCCCAGGAAGAACAGCTCGGCTGGCTGACGCTGATCGGCAAGCACTTCATCGGCATGTTCCAGAAGGGCGGCGAGGTCTTCGTCGGCTTCGTGACCGGCATCATTCCCACCCTCGTGGTGCTGATGACGGCGTTCTATGCCGTGACGGGCATGATCGGCGAGGAGCGCGTCCACGGCGTCGCCCGCTCGGCCGGCAAATATGCCATCACCCGCTACACCGTGCTGCCGGTTATCGCGGTGTTCTTCCTCACCAATCCGATGGCCTACACCTTCGGAACGTTCCTCGAAGAAAAGCACAAGCCGGCCTTCTACGATTCGGCCGTGTCCTTCGTGCATCCGATCCTCGGCCTCTTCCCCCATGCCAATCCCGGCGAGTATTTCGTCTGGGGCGGCGTGCTCGTTGCCATCCTCGAGCTCGAGAAGCGCGGCGTCGTGCCGGAAGGTTACCACATCACGCTGGCGATGTTCTATTTCGCCGTCGGCCTCGTGGTGATCCTCCTGAAGGGCATCGTCACCGAAAAGATCACACAGATCATGGTCCGCCGCGAAGGCGTGGAACTGTGACGCCGGGCACGGGCGCAGGGGAGGCAAAACATGGCTAAGCAGTTCAAGGCTGTCCGCGTCGGGTCGGGCCCGGGAGGCTGGGGCGGTCCGCTGGTGATCGCGCCGACCGAACAGAAGGACAAGATCGTCGCCGTCACCGGTGGCGGTATCCCGGCGGTCGCGCAGCGACTGGCGGACATGACCGGCGCGACCGTCGTCGACGGGTTCCGCAACCCGCCGATCGAGAGCGAGATCGCGGCGGTGGTGGTGGATTGCGGCGGCACCGCGCGGTGCGGCGTCTATCCCCGCAAGCGCATCCCGACGATCAATCTCACGCCCGTGGGGCAGTCCGGCCCGCTCGCCCAGTTCATCACCGAGGACATCTATGTCTCCGGCGTGCGGGAAGCGAACCTTACCTTCGCGGACGGCTCCGAGGCTCCCGCCGGCTCCGCCGCCGCCGCTCGGCCGGTCGATCCGACACCCGCCGACCTCGCCCGCGCCCATGCGGCGAAGGCCGGAACCGGGCCGTCGTCCACGGGCGGGCTCGTCGGCGTCATCACGAGCGTCGGCCGCGTGATGGGCAAGGCCGTCGGCATCTTCTTCAATGCCGGCCGCCGCACCATCGACCAGGTCGTCCGCAACGTGCTGCCGTTCATGGCGTTCGTGACGATGCTGATCGGCATCATTCTCTATACCGGCATCGGCGACATGCTCGCCGCGCCGATGGGTCCGCTCGCCAACAACATCGTCGGCCTGCTCATCCTGTCGGCGATCTGCGGCCTGCCGTTCCTTTCGCCCATCCTCGGGCCAGGTGCGGTCATCGCCCAGGTCATCGGCGTCGCCATCATCGGCCCGCAGATCGCCAACGGCACCATCGCCCCGGCAATGGCGCTGCCGGCGCTGTTTGCCTACAACACCCAGGTCGGTTGCGACTTCGTCCCGGTCGGCCTGGCGCTCGGTGAAGCCAAGCCGAAGACCATCGAAATCGGCGTGCCCGCGGTGCTGATCAGCCGTCAGGTCATGGGTCCGGTCTCGGTGCTCATCGCCTGGGCCGCGAGCTTCCTGCTCTGAAACGAGGATCACTCATGGCCGTTTTCCTGCGTACCGTCGTCACGAAGGTCGGTCCCGAAGCCGGGGATCTGCTGTCGGAAGGTGTGTTGATCCTGTTCGCGGACGGCGCGCCGCCGGAGCTTGCCGAAATCTCCGTGCTGCATGCCGTCGCCGACGGGCCGTCGCCCGAGGGCCCGGCTCCCGGCGCCGAGATCCGGATCGGCGAACTCTCCGCCATCCTCACCGGCGTCGGCTCGCTGGCGTGGCAGAAGGTGCGGGAAATCGGCCATGTGGTGATCAACTTCAACGGCGAGGACAAGACGGAGCGCCCGGGCGAACTCTGCGCTTCGGCTGTTAACTCCGGCGAACTCATCGCGGCGCTGTCGCCCGGCGCCGAGATCGTGATCACCGAATAAGGGTGTTCCAAGGCCGGTGGCGGTGTCATGCCGCGTCACCGGCCGATCGCCCCGAAAGACGCCTTCCCGACGGATCTAGCCGTCCGCCGGGAAGATCGGACAAGGCCCGTCCCCGCCGGACCAACCCGGTTCGCCACGCGGCGACATGGCCGAGAACCTGAAGCTGGAGCGAACGTCCGGTCATCGCGCAGAGATGCGATCCGGCCGGACGGGCTCCAAGCGGCCCTGCGCCGACGGCGCGATCGGCACCACGACGCGGTGCCAGCGCCGCGCGGCTGCCGATGCTGTTCACGGCAGGGCCGATCCGCGGTCATGATCCGCGGTCATGGAGGAAACGATGCATATCGAGCGTACCGTGACCGTGCGCGTGCGGGATGGCCTGCACGCCCGGCCGGCGACCCACTTCGTCAAACTCGCCAAGACGTTCCAGTCGGATGTCGAAGTCGAGCGATCGGGTCGCGCCGCCAACGCCAAGAGTTCCGTCAAGCTGATGCTTCTCGGCGTCAAGGAGGACGACGAGATTCTCCTGAAGGCCGATGGCGAGGATGCCGCGGCTGCGGTCGACGCCCTCGCCGCGTTCGTCGCCACTCCCGAGGCCGGACAGGAAAATCCCAACTCCAATGGCGGCGCTGCCGCAGAGGCCCCGGCCCCTGCAGCGGCGGCGCCTGCGGCGCCCGTTTCAGGCGGCGACGCCACATCGCCCGCCGGGATTCCCGCCAGCGAGGGCACGGCGTTCGGTCCCGTCTTCGCATTCTTCCCCGAGGTGATTGCGGACGCGCCCCGCGCCCTCGCATCCGACGAGGTCGAGCCGGAGATCAACCGGCATCGCGCCGCGGTCAATGCCACCGCGCGCTCGCTGTTCGACCGCAAGGCGGCGCCGGACCTGACGGCCGAGGATGCCGCGATCATCGACGCGCTGATCGATGTGGCGCGGGATATCGACCTCATGAACGACATCCATGCGCGGATCGGGACCGGGCTCGATGCCGTGACCGCGACGCTGCGCGCCGGACAGGCGCTGTCCGCCTCCTTCGAGGAGATGGAAGACCCCTATATCCGCGCCCGCGCCGAAGACGTTCGCAGCCTGACGCGCAATGTGGCGCTCACGCTGCTCGGCCGCAAAGAGGTGTCGCTGGCCGACATGCCAGACGGCGCGATCGTCGTCGCCGACGAACTCGGCGCCTGGGATCTGGCCAAGGCCCGGCTTTCGTCCATTGGCGGCATCGTCTGCCGCAAGGGCACGCCGACGTCCCACGTCTCCATCATGGCCCGGGCTCACGGCATCCCCGCCGTGGTGGGTGTCGGGGTCGACGAGGCGACGCTAAAGGCCGCGGCCCGTGTTGGCGTCGATGGCCGGACGGGTCGCATCTGGATCGATCCGGACGCGGCGGCGCTCGCGGCCCACCAGGCCGCGCAAGCCCCCCCACCCGAGG
>JAEZMP010000259.1 GCA_023442215.1 Pseudomonadota bacterium | reverse complement strand
GCTCTACACCACGCGCTTCGGCGAGAAGGTGGGCGAGGACGAGTTCGGCAACGTCTATTACCGGCAGAAGTCCAAGGAGATTTCGCCGGATTTCCGCTTCGAGCGGCGCTGGGTGCTCTATAACGGCCCGGTCGAGGCGAGCCGCATTCCCCCCGGCTGGTGGGGCTGGATGCACCACCGCCACGACACCCCGCCGACCCAGGAGGCCTACAAGCCGCGCCCCTGGCAGAAGCCGCATCGCCCGAACATGACCGGCACCCGCGAGGCCTACCGCCCGGCCGGCTCCATCCTGCGCGACGCGCACCGGCCGGCCGCGACGGGCGATTACGACGCCTGGACGCCGGGCTGAGGCGCCCGCCGGCGCCGCCGGCGAATCGCTGCGATCTTCGAAAGGCCCGCCGGCATCCCGGCGGGCCTTTTGCGTTTCGGGGCGCTTCACGGCGCCTGCTCCGCCTGATGCCGTCGGCCCGGCCGGCTATTCGAAGCGGAACGGCGCGATGCCGCGGGTGTGTTCCTCCACCAGCAGCGTCTTGGAGAACGGCGGCATGGCGCGCTGGGTGCAGTCCGGCCGGTCGCACAGCCGGCAGTTCATGCCGATCGGCGTCGCGTCGGGCCGCGCGAGGTCGAGCCCGCGGGCATAGACCAGCCGCTGCGCGTGCTTCAGGTCGCAGCCGAGGCCGATCGCCAGTTCCGCCTCCGATTGCACCCAAGACGAGACCGTGCGGCTCACCGCGCGGGCGATGGTGAAATAGCGCTGGCCTTCCGGCATCTCCACGACCTGGGTGAAGATGCGGTTCGGGATCTTGAAGGTCGAGTGCAGCGCCCACAGCGGGCAGGTGCCGCCATAGCGCGAGAACGGGAAGTTCGCGGCGGCGAATCGCTTGGAGACGTTGCCGGCCGAATCGACCCGCACCATGAAGAACGGCACGCCGCGCGCGGTCGGCCGCGACAGCGTCGTCAGCCGGTGGCACACCTGCTCGAAGCTCGCGCCGAACCGCGCCGCCAGCACCTGGATGTCGTAGCCGAGATTTTCCGCCGCGGTCAGGAACGGGCCGTAGGGCATCATCAGCGCCGCTGCGCCGTAGTTGGCGAGGTTGACGCGCAGCAGCCGCCGCGTCGCGGCCGAGCCGATGCCCGCCTTCTCCGAAAGCGCGTCCAGCACCGGGCCGAATTCGAGCTGGGCGAGCTGGTAGGCCGCCGAGAACGTCCGGCCGGCGCCGTCCAGCATCTCCGAGATCAGCAGCTGGCGGCGATGGCGGTCGAACCGGCGCAGCGCGCGCGGCATCACGTCCACCGGCAGCACGCGCAGGGTGATGCCGTGCTTCTCCCGCAGCCGCTCGCGGATGGCATGGAGCAGGTCGGGCGAGATCGCCAGCAGCGTGCCCGACAGCGTCTCGGCCGCTTCCTCGATGGCGGGGAAGTGGTTGCGCTGGTCCTGCACATAGTCGCGCACGAGTTCGACGGCATCCTCGGCGCCCGCCGGGGGCGCGTCGCGGTCCGCCGCCTCGCGCGTCGCGGTCTCCGCCCGCCGCTTGGCGTCGAGATAGGCGCGGTAGAGCCGGGCGAACGCGTCGCCGATCCCCGGCGCGACCGAGGCGAGTTCCACGATCTCGTGGTGCGGCACCGGCGTCTCGCGGAACAGCGGATCGGCCAGCACCTCTGCGAGATCGACCACGGCCCGCTGGTCCGCCTCGCCGGCGAGCGCGCGCAGGTCGACCTCGTAGACCTCGGCGAGGCGCAGCAGAAGTTGCGCGGTGACGGGCCGCTGATTGCGCTCGATCAGGTTCAGGTAGCTCGCGCTGACCGAGAGTTCCTCCGCCATGCGCATCTGCGTCAGGCCGAGGTCCTGCCTCACCCGCCTGAGCCGCGGGCCGATGAACAGCTTCTTTGCGCCGATATCCGCCATCGGTTTCCTCCCGCGCGGTTCCCGCGCCGGCATTGTGAAGTCTGTCGATTTTTACAAAATTGACAGTTTTACATTTGTGACGAGTACAGACACGTACATGCCTGCATTATCTGCACTTCCCCAGTTCCCTGGAAAAATGTCAAGTGTCCCTGCCGCTGAACGGCGCGACGGAGCAACGCTGAAGGCGGTTCTCCCAGCCGAACGGCGAGGGAAGACGAACTTGCACAGGGCCGTTTGTAACAACGGTAACAGTGAACTGGAGAGGACTATGACGACCCGTTTCGAGACCCTCGTTCCCGGTGCCCCCGCCGGCCGCTTCGCCGGCATCGAGCGGCCCTACGCGGTAGCCGATGTCGAGCGGTTGCGCGGATCGCTGGTCCCGCAGATGACGCTGGCCGAGCGCGGCGCCAACCGGCTCTGGGCCGACCTTCACAGCGAGGACTTCATCGCGGCGCTCGGTGCCGTCACCGGCAACCAGGCGATGCAGATGGTCCGCGCCGGCCTCAAGGCGATCTACCTGTCCGGCTGGCAGGTCGCGGCGGATGCCAACGTCGCCGGGGCGATGTATCCCGACCAGAGCCTCTATCCGGCGAACTCCGCGCCCGAGTTGTGCCGCCGCATCAACCTCACGCTCCAGCGCGCCGATCAGGTCGAACATGCCGAGGGCGGCGCCGGACGCGATTGGTTCGTTCCGATCGTCGCCGATGCCGAGGCCGGGTTCGGCGGTCCGCTCAACGCCTTCGAGATCATGAAGGCGTTCATCGAGGCGGGCGCGGCGGGCGTCCACTTCGAGGACCAGCTCGCCTCGGAAAAGAAGTGCGGCCATCTCGGCGGCAAGGTGCTGATCCCGACGGCGCAGCACGAGCGCAATCTCGTCGCCGCCCGCCTCGCCGCGGACGTCATGGGCGTGCCGACTTTGACCGTGGCGCGCACCGATGCGGAGAGCGCCCGGCTCATCACCTCCGACATCGACGAACGGGACCGTCCGTTCATCGAATCCGGCGAACGCACGCCGGAGGGCTTCTTCCGCCTGAAGGAGGGCACCGGCCTCGATCACTGCATCGCCCGCGGCCTCGCCTACGCGAAATATGCCGACGTGCTGTGGTGGGAGACCTCGCATCCCGATCTCGACGACGCGCGCAGGTTCGCCGAGGCGGTGCATAAGCAGTATCCGGGCAAGCTGCTCGCCTACAACTGCTCGCCGTCGTTCAACTGGCGCGCCAAGCTCTCGCCGGAGGTGATCGAGACCTTCCAGCGCGAACTCGGGGCGATGGGCTACAAGTTCCAGTTCGTGACGCTCGCCGGCTTCCACAGCCTGAACCACGGCATGTTCACGCTGGCGAACGGCTACCGCGACCGCGGCATGGGCGCCTACAGCGAGCTTCAGCAGGCGGAATTCGCTTCGGAGGCCGACGGCTACACCGCCACCCGCCACCAGCGCGAAGTCGGCACCGGCTATTTCGACCAGGTGGCGATGGCGATCTCCGCCGGACGGTCCTCGACCACGGCGATGCGGGAATCGACCGAGACCGACCAGTTCACCGCGGCCGCGGCCGAGTGAACCGCGTTGGACGGCACCGGTGACGTAAGCGCGGGCGGCGCGGTGCCGCCCGCATCAGACACGGGCGACGGCGTGGCATGCCGTCGCCGATCCCGGCGCCCCGGCGCGGGCTGCGCCCCGGCCGGATCGATCCGGCCCGGCGGAGAGGCTCCCCGAAGCGGATGACGGCCTGAGAGAGGGCCGGCACCGAGACGGGCAGGGGCGGCGGGCATTCAGCGGGGATCCGGCGCGAGCCTTCGGTCCCTCCGTTCTTCACCCCGTTTCGCGCGCCCGGCAGGGGCGCCGAGGGAGAGTGTCATGCACCATCACATCCGCTTCTGGGTCGTCGGCGGCAAGTAACGCGACATGAACTTCACCGATCTCGTTCCCGGCACCGAGAACGTGTTCGGCCCGTTCCCCACCCGCCGCGATGCCGAGGAAACCTGGCGGCGCATTTCCGAAAGCCACCGCAGCCAGTGCCTCACCCGCTTCGTGATCACCGCCGAGGGCGCGCCGGCGCGGGCGCAGCCGCTCCACGCCTGATCGCGGGCAGGCCTGAAAGCAAAACGGCCGCCGGGAGAGCCTCCCGGCGGCCATCTGTCTTGCACGCTCGTCGTCGATGGCCGCGTGCGGCTCAGATCCAGCCGCCGTCGACGATGAATTCCTGCGACGTGCACTTCGACGAGGCGTCGGAGCCCAGGAACAGCGCCATGTCCGCGATGTCCTCGGGCATCACCCGGTCCTTGATGCACTGGTTGCGGTCGATCTCCGCTTCGCCTTCCGGCGTCACCCACAGGGTCAGCTGGCGCTCGGTCATCACCCAGCCCGGCACCAGCATGTTGAGGCGGATGCGGAACGGGCCGTAATCGCGCGCGAGACCCCGCGTCAGGCCCTGCACCGCCGACTTCGCCGTGGTGTAGGCCGGCATGCCGCCCTGGGGGATCATCCACGACACCGAGCCGAAATTGACGATGGAGCCGCCGCCGAGCCGCTTCATCTGCGGCACTACGGCCTGGATGGCGAAGAACATCGGCCGCAGATTGATGGCCATCCGCTCGTCCCAGTACTCGACCGTGACGTCTTCGGGCTTGTGGCGCTGGTCGTTGGCGGCGTTGTTGAGCAGCACGCCGATGTCGCCGAGTTCCTCGCCGGCGCGGGCGATGGCCGCCTGCAGCGCCGCGATGTCGCGGATATCGCACGGCATGAACAGCGGCGCGCGGCCGGTCTCGCGTTCCAGGCGCTCGACCAGGGCGCGGCTCGGCTCCTCGGCGATGTCGACGAACGCCACCTTCGAGCCCTGCAGCACGAAGGCTTCCGTCAGTGCCGCGCCGATGCCGCTGCCCCCACCGGTGATGAACACGGTCTTGCCGGCGAGATCGGAATAGGTGGCTTTCTGGAGCATGAAGAACGGTCTCCTGAGGGCCGGGGGCGGCCCGCTTCGCGGAGGTTCACTTATACGAGAGAACTGCCGGCGGGAAGGGCATCGCAGCGTGTGCATGCGCCGCCGCGCCCGGCGTCGCCGGGTGTTGCATCAATGCCCAGCTTCCGGATGCGAACGTCCCGGATGTCCAGCTCCCGAATGCCCGAGGGCCGCGGCGCGAAAGCCAACGGCCCGGCGCGGGCCGATGCCCGCTCCATGCCCCCAAGGCGGTTCGGCTGCCGCTCGGCTCAAAGCGCCTCGAGCGCGGCCTTCAGCTTGCCGGCGCTGGCGGCCAGTTCCCCGGCCGGGGCCATCTGCCCGGTGTGGGGCTTCAGCGGCACGTCGGCGTGGCGGGGAATGACGTGGAAATGCAGGTGGAACACGGTCTGGCCCGCGGCCGGCTCGTTGTACTGCATGATGTTGATGCCGTCGGCGGCGAAAGCCGTTTTCGCGGCGCGGGCGACCTTGCGCACGAGCACCACGGCCTTGGCGAGCACCGCGTCGTCGGCATCGAGCAGGTTGCGCGAGGGCGCCTTGGGAATCACGAGGCAGTGGCCCGGCGCCTGGGGCATCGCGTCCATGATCACGACGAAGCCGTCGTCCTCGAACACCTTGTGGGCGGGGATTTCGCCGCGCAGGATGCGGGCGAACACGTTCTGGTCGTCATAATCCGACACGCGGTGGTCTCCTCGTGGGCAGGCCGAAGCTCCGCCATCCGGCAGGCAGCGCCCGGCGCGGCTGAATGCGGCAGGCAGATCGCTCCAGCTTCAAAGGCTTGAGCATATCCGTGTGGTTCGGATCGGTTCGATCTGAACGGGTTATGCTCTAGGCGCGCGGCACCGTCCGGTCCAGACTCGTGGTGAACTGCACGCGGTCATAGGCGGAATCCGCCGATCCCGCATCCGGCTCCGGCAGGCTGTCGCGCCTCCGCCGGCCGAACAGCCGGGCGAGCGCGCTCAGCGCGCGGGGCGCCTTCACCTCGTCGCGAATCTTCAGCCGGCTCAGGAACACCTGGGTCGCTTCCGAATAGAGCGCGAGGTCGGGGATGTTCTCCATCGCGATCGCCGCGCGGGTCGCCCGGTCGGCGCTCGGCCGCCCGCCGTCCACGTCCGGCAGAATGCGCTTGCCGCCCGGCAGCGGCAGCCCCAGCATCTCCACGCCCGCGGAGAAATGCTCGGTGATGCCGACGAAGCCGAACGCGCCGATGGGCAGCGAGCCGATATAGCGGGTCTGCAGGTTGCGGATCGCGGCGTGGGCGGCGAAGCCCGCCATCGTCACGCCGCCGCTCGCCACCGCGCGCCCGAGCTTGGAGCGGCCGCCGGCCTGCTGCTTGTAGAACTGGTACTGGGCGATGGTGCGCTCGATCGGGTCGCGCAGCCAGATCCAGTAGCGGCTCGGATCGGGTTCCACCTCCACGAGGTCGGCGACCGTGAAGTGTCCGTGAACCACCAGCACGCCATCGCTCGCGAGCGCGCGCGCCGCGGCCTGGTCGATGGTGGCGCCGGCCTCGCGAATCCGCGGATGCGTGCGCGGATGGTCGCGGCCGTAGGAGAACGCGACCCGGGCGCCGTAGGCGTGGCTCAGCACCTCCGCGAAGGTGGTGCCCCCGGTCTTGGGAACGTGGATCGAGAAGATCGGGCGGTGTTCGGTCATCGGTTGATCGTCGCGTGTTGATGTCGCGCAGCAGGGTGGATGGGCGGGCGTCTGCGTCTCGAGTGCGTCTCGGGCATTTCCTCGGCGTCTGCACGCCGCCGTCAGGGGCCGCGCGGCATCCCGGTCCGCCCTCCGGGCGGAAGCCGGCAAACGCCGCGGCTGCGTCCACCTTCACCGGGAAAGAGTGAATATTACGTCGCCTTCCCGGCCCGGTCTGCCTCCTCGTCCGTTGAGGCGGTTAAATTCTTCCGGAACGGTCCGGCCTCGGCCAGGTACTCGGTCTCCGCCTCCACCGCCGGCCGCTCGCGGGCCAGGAAATCGGCCACCGCGTCGCGCAGGCCGCTGTGGGCGATCCAGTGGGCCGAGCGCGTCAGGACGGGTCTGTAGCCGCGCGCCGCCTTGTGCTCGCCCTGGGCGCCGGCCTCGACGCGCGACAGGCCGTGGGCGAGCGCGAAATCCACCGCCTGATGATAGCAGACCTCGAAATGCAGGAACGGATGGTCCTCCACCGCACCCCAGTAGCGGCCGAACAGGGTGTCGGAGCCGATCAGGTTGAGCGCACCGGCGATGGGCCGGCCGTCGCGCACCGCGAAGATCAGCAGGATCCGCTCCGCCATCCGCTCCCCGATCAGCGAGAAGAACGTGCGGTTCAGATAGGGCGTGCCCCACTTGCGCGCGCCGGTGTCGGTGTAGAATTCGTAGAAGGCGTCCCAGTCCGCCTCGGTGATGTCGGCCCCGGTGCGGTGGACGATGGAGATGCCGTCCGCGAGCGCTTCCCGCCGTTCGCGGCGGATCTGCTTGCGCTTGCGCGACGCGAACGCGGCGAGGAAGTCCTCGAAGTCGCGGTAGCCCTCGTTGAACCACTGGAACTGATGGTCGTAGCGGGCGAGCCAGCCGGCCTCGACCAGCGCCTGCCAGTCCTCGTCCTCGGGGAAGGTGACGTGCACCGACGAGGCGCGCCGCGCCACCGCCACCTGTTCCAGCGCGCCCGCAAGAAGCGCGCGGCCGGCCGCGGCGTTGCCGTCTTCCTTCATCAGAAGCCGGGGCCCCGTCACCGGCGTGAACGGCACCGCCACCTGCAGCTTCGGATAATAGCGTCCGCCGGCGCGCTCGAATGCGTCCGCCCAGCCCCAGTCGAACACGTACTCGCCGCGCGAGTGCGATTTAAGGTAGGCCGGCACGGCCGCGCGCGGCGTGCCGTCGTCCTCGGCGATGAAGATGTGCTGCGGCAGCCACCCCGTCGCCGCGTCCACCGTGCCGGAGGCTTCCAGCGCGTCTAGGAAATCATGGGCGACGAACGGGTTGAACGGCCGCGTCGCCGCGTCCGTCCGTTCGATCCGTCCCCCCGGACCGATGCTCCAGCCGGGATTGGCGAGGCTGTCCCAGGCGTCCCGCCCGATGGTGGAAATGCGGTCGGCGATGGAGACGGCGACCGTGCGGCTTTCCTCGGCGGGATTGGGACTCATCATCAACTCCGGCGTTCGCACGGTGGTGCGTCCAGATCGGGCAGGCGGGGAGGGGCAGCGACACGACGGCGGCAAGCGGCGCTCCGGCAAGCGACACTCCGGCAAGCGACACTCCGGCAAGCGGCGCTCTGGCAGGCGACATTCCGGCAGATGGTGTTCATGGCAACGCG
>JAEZMP010000241.1 GCA_023442215.1 Pseudomonadota bacterium | reverse complement strand
TGCCGTGATAGGCCGTCTCGGTGACGACGAAGCCGCGTCCGCCGGTGAAGGTCGAGACGAGCCTGAGCGCGAGGTCGTTGCTCTCCGTCCCGGTGCAGGTCAGCGCCAGGTTGGACAGCGGCGCCGGAAAGGTCGCGAGCAGCCGCTCGGCATAATCGTGCACGTTCTCGTAGAGATAGCGGGTGTGGATGTTGAACCGCGCCATCTGGCGCGAGACTGCCTCGATGACCTTGGGGTGGCAGTGCCCGACCGAGGGCACGTTGTTGTAAAGGTCGAGATAGCGCTTGCCGTCGGCCGTGTGGATGTAGGCCCCGCTCGCCCCAACGATGTGCAGCGGGCGCTGATAGAACAGCACGGAGGCGGCGCCGAAGCTGTTCTGGCGGCGCCTCACCAGCGCGTCGATATCGGCGTCGAGTTCGGCGGAGGCCGCGCCGTCGAAGGCGTTCAGCGACAGGATCTGCTGGGTCTTGATCCGGGTGGCGGACATTGTCGCGTTCCTCACGCTTTCGCCGGCGGGCTTTGCGCCGGCATCTCTTGCGCCGACAGGTAGGCCTCCGCCAGCGCGACGGTTCCGTCGGTATAGGCGGTGCCCATGCTGAGTGCGGTGGGCGTTTCGGCGTGGGAGGCGACCCAGGCGGTCAGCAGAATGCGCCGCAGCATCACGAGCGTCGGCAGCAGGCCGGCCTCGGCCTCGCTCAGGAGCGCGACAGTGCGATAGCCTTCCACCCACGCGTCCCGCAGCGCCGGAATGTAGGGCTCGTGCTCGAGAAAGCTCACGGCGGCGGCAAAGTCGTAGAGGTACCAGCTGAAGCCGCAATCGTCGAAGTCGATCAGGGTCAGGCGGTCGCCGTCCACGAGCAGGTTGGCAAGCCGAAGGTCCGCGTGGACGAGGCCGAAGCTCTCGGGCCCGTCGCCGAGGGCGGCAAGCCGGTCGCCGAGCACGCGCACGGTTCGTTCCAGGATCGCGCGCCCCTCCGCCGTCAGGCCGAGCCCGGCGCGCCAGTCGCCCCACAGCGGCGTGTTGCCTACCGTGCTCGCGTGGTTCCACACCTTGCGGACGAAGCCGTCCGGCCGCTTCCAGCGCCTCGCATGGGCGTGGAGCCGGGCGTGGATGGCGCCGAGTTCGGTGAACCAGCGCGCCAGATCCTCGCCCTCGCGCGGCTCCTCGCCCACCACGTGCTCGAAGGCGACCACATGGCGCGTGCTGCCGGAATCGTCGATGTGGGCGACGAGCCCGCCATCGCGCAGCGCCACCGGTTCCGGCGTCGCCACCACGCCCTCGGACCGGAGCGCGCCGATCCAGGCGAGTTCGGACTCGATCTCGGCGAGCGTGTGGTACTCGGGCCGGTGGACCCGTAACACGAGATCCGTCGCGCGTCCGGTGCCGGTCGCGCGGAAGGTGGCGTTTTCCGAGATCGTGAGCAGCTTCAGCTCTGTATCCGGCGAGACGTCCCACAGCGGCAGGGCTGCGCGGACGCCGTCTTCGAGCCTCTTCAGGAAGCCGTCATCGTACACGTTGGTTTTCCTCAAATCCCATCTTTAAACCTGCGGCTCTCAAGCCGCCCGCGCCTTGAGAAGAAAGGGCAGGATCGCCGCGTCGAACGCCTGCGGTTCCTCGTAGAACGGCATGTGGCTCGAATTCTCGAACAGCACGAGTTCGGCCTGCGGCAGCCCGGCCTTCATCAGCGCGGCGCATTTCGGGGTCTGCTCGTCGTGGCGGCCGACCAGGATCAGTGTCGGCACGGTGATCCGGCTGAGGTCGGCAAGCCGGCTCCAGTCCTTCAGGTTGCCGATATAGAGAAATTCGTTCGGCCCCTGCATCGCCTCGTAGGGCGCCATGTTCCAGTCGGCCAGCGAGCGGCCGACGGGCGCGGGCGTCTGCTTCAGGCGGCAGACGTGGCGGTAGTTCAGAAGCGTGATCGCGGCGAGATATTCCGGGTCCCGGAAGTCTCCGGCGGCCTCGCGCGCCAGCATCATCGCTTCCGTCTCGTGGCCGAGCGCCGAGCGCAGCCGGTAGAGTTCCTGCATCAGGTGCGGCAGGTCGGCCGCGGTGTTCTCGAGGATCAGCGAGCGCACGGCGGCCGGGTGGGTCAGCGTGTATTCGATCGCGAGCCAGCCGCCCCAGGAATGGCCGGCGAGATGGACGGGGCCGAGCCCGAGCGCCGTGCGCACCGCCTCGACCTCGCCCACATAGCGCCGGATGTTCCAGAGCGACGGGTCGTCCGGGCGGTCGGACTTGCCGCAGCCGAGCTGGTCGAATGCGACGACACGGAAGCCGTGGTCGGCGAGGAACGAGTGCGCCTCGCGCAGGTAGTCGCACGGCAGGCCGGGCCCGCCGTTGAGGCAGAGCACGACCTCGTCGCCCGTTCCGAACGAGTAGGCGACGACGCGATGGCCGTCGACCTCGATCGTGATGGTTTCGTCCGGTTGCCGCTCGCTCCACATGGGCGCTTCTTCCCGTCTCAGCTTCGTTTCTGTGCAAGGATGATTTCGACGCGGGCGCGCTCGATGGCGCGCGCGACGGAGCCGGCCGGCGCCGCGTCGGTCACGAGGTGGGCGATGTCGTGCCAGCGACCCCAGATCGCGAGGGCCTGCTGGTCGAACTTGGTGTGATCGGCGACCGCGATGGTGGCGACCGCGCGCAGCATCATCGCCTTGTAGACGGAGGCGGCGCCCGCGCCGGCGTCGGACAGGCCCTCGGAGGTCAGCCCGGTCGCGCCCAGCACCGCCCAGTTGGCGTTGTAGGACTGCAGGAACTCGATGGTCTCCGCGCCCGAGATCATGCCCTCGCCGCCGTCGTAGCGGCCCGGGCAGAGCAGCACGTCGATGGTGGGGTTGGCGGCCAGCACCGTCGCCACCGAGAACGAGTGAGTGATGGCGGTGATGTCCCGGCACTCGGCCGCCATGCGCCGGGCGACATGGGTCGTGGTCGCGCCGGCGCCGATCAGCACCACTTCCTTCGGCTTGAAGAACCGCACCGTCGCCGCCGCGATGGCCTCGCGCTCCGGCACCATCATCCGGTGCCGCTCGCTGACCGAGGGCTCCGTCCCGAGCGGCCGCACGGCGCCGCCATAGGTGCGGTTGATCAGCCCCTTCTCGCCGAGCTCGTAGAGGTCGCGGCGGATCGTTTCCGTCGAGACCATCAGCTCGGCCGCGAGTTCGGAGACGCGCAGCGTCGAGTTCGCCATCGCCTCGGCGACGATGCGCTCGTGGCGCTGGCGCTTGCTCAGCCGTGTCTCGTTCAGCATGGCGTCCCCTCCGTTATCGCGTTCGTTCCCTCAGGGAATGGCGCGGGGAGGCGAGGCTCGCAAGGCCGGGTGGCGGCGGATGCCATCTCAGGCGGCCCGCTGGCGTCGGATGATCATCGCCACCAGTCCGGCCCCGATCAGCGCCGCGGCGGCGCCCAGCGTCGACATGGTGCCGAGCGCCGGCACCATCGGCGTGTAGCCGGCGACCATCTTGGCGTAGAGCCATTTCGGGATCGTGGAATCCGCGCCCGCCGTGTAGAGCGACAGCGGAAAATTGCCCCACGACAGCAGGAACGCGAACAGCGCGCCGGACCAGATGCCGGGCCAGAGCAGCGGCAGCGTCACCTCACGCAGCACCTGCACCCGCGAGCAGCCGAGATCGAACGCAGCTTCCTCCAGGCTCGGGTCGAAGCCGTAGACCTGGATGGCGATCACCAGCGTCACCACCGGAACGATCCAGACGAGGTGGGCGAAGGCCGCCGTCAGCCACGAGGTCTGGATCCCCAGCGCGCTGAACCACAGCAGCAGCGCGAGGCCGAGAACCGGCTGCGGGAAGAAGATCGGCAGGAGCACGATCTTCTGGAACAGCCGGCGGCCTTTCCAGTCGTAGCGGGCGAAGGCGAGCGCGCCGCAGAACGCCACGATGACGGAGACGACCGTGACCATCGCCGCCACCGCGACGGAGTTGCGCACGATCATGCCGATTTCGATGGAATCCATCGTGCGCTGCCACCACTCGAACGAGAAGGTGCGCACCGGGAAGCCGAAATAGCGGCCCTTGGAGAGGCTGGCGAGCGCGCCGCAGACGATGGGCAGGTAGATCGCGATCACGACGATCGCGGTCCAGATCGCGATGAAGAAACGGGTGCGCCTCTTTTCCTGCTGCATCACCGCCTCCCGAGCAGCGTGTCGAGGTCGAGTTTCGAGAACACGACCAGGGTGAGGACGCCGATGAACAGCGTCACCAGCACCGCGAGCGCCGAACCGAGCGGCCAGTTCTGCGAATAGGTGAAGGCGATCTCGATATCGTGGGAGATCACGATCACCGACTGGCCGCCGAGGATCTTGGCCTCCGCCACGGCACCGATGCCGAGCACGAAGGTCAGCAGCATCCCGATCAGGATGCCGGGCATGGCGAGCGGCAGCTCGATTTCCCGCCACACCTGCAGGCGGCTGGCGCCGAGGTCGATGGCAGCGTCGATGCAGTCGCGCGGCACCAGCGCTAGCCCGAGCGTGATCGGGAACAGCATGAACGGCAGGTAGGTGTAGACCATGCCGGCGAGGATCATCGGCGGCTGGTAGAGCACCTCCGGTCCCGACAGTCCCATGAGCTTCAGCGTGCCGTCGAGCACGCCGTTCTTGATGAAGAACAGCACCCAGCCGTAGAGCCGCACGTTCTCGGACACGAACAGCGGGAACACGAACAGGATCGACACCATCGAGGCGAACCGGCCGAACACCCGGTTGAGGCCGTAGGCGATGGGGTAGGCGACCACCGCGAGGATGACACAGGTCGCGAGCGCGAAGCCGATCGACCACAGGAAGGAGAGCCACACCGTGTTCGACGGGTCGAACAGCTCGGCATAGTTCTCCAGCGTGAACGAGCGGAACACGTCGAACGAACGCGGCGTCGCGAACGAATAGGCGAAGATCGCCACCAGCGGGGCGGCGAAGCCGATGCCGAGCAGCACCAGCACCGGCAGCGCGCAGCGTGCCCCGGCGGTCAGGGCGAAGCCATGGAAGCGGTCGAGCCATGTCGGCGCGGCGCGGGAAGGAGCGGCGGTCACGCCGTCGGTCGCGGTGCTCATCGGCTCACGCCCTGACCGAGATGGCGTCGCGGGCGTCCCAGCCCAGCGTCACCGTCGAACCGGCGCCGGGGGGCAGCGCGTTGGCGCGCGACAATTCCACCAGCATGACCTTCTCGCCCACCCGCACCTGGTACTGGATGCGCGAGCCCAGCGAATATTCGTTGTAGATCTGGCCCTGGATTGCGTTGTCGGCGGTCTGGCCGGGGGTGAGGAAGCGCATGAACTCCGGCCGGATCACCACGAACGCCGAGGCGAGGTCCGCGTCCGCGCCGGCCGGCGGGTTGACGCGGAAGGCGCCCGGCACGTCGACACCGGCCCAGCCGTCGCCGCGGCGGGCGACTTCGATCACGTTCACCTCGCCGACGAACTCGGAGACGAAGCGGTCGACGGGCGCGCTGTAGATCTGCTCCGGCGTGCCGACCTGCACGAGACGGCCGGCCCGCATCACGCCGATGCGGTCGGACATCACCATCGCTTCTTCTA
>JAEZMP010000221.1 GCA_023442215.1 Pseudomonadota bacterium | reverse complement strand
AGTTCTGGCGGGTGATCGAGCGGAACAACGTGGTGGCGCTGTTCACCGCCCCGACGGCGTTGCGCGCCATCAAGAAGGAAGACCCGGAAGGCCGCTTCCTCGACGGCCGCGTGCTTCCGAGCCTGCGGGCGCTGTTCCTCGCCGGCGAGCGCGCGGACCCCGATACCGCGGAATGGGCCTCGCACCTTCTCAAGGTGCCCGTGATCGATAACTGGTGGCAGACCGAGACCGGCTGGCCGATCGCCGCCAACCCGCTCGGGCTCGGCCTCGTCCACGCCCGCTACGGCTCGGCGGCGGTGCCGATGCCCGGCCACGGCCTGGAGGTGGTGGACGATGACGGCCACCCCCTGCCCCACGGCGTGCTCGGCAATCTCGTGATCCGGCTGCCGCTGCCCCCCGGCTGCCTGCCAACGCTGTGGAACCGCGACGGCCGCTTCCGCGCCGACTACCTTTCCGACTTCCCCGGCTACTACAAGACGTCGGATGCCGGCTATATCGACGGCGAAGGCTGCGTGTTCGTAATGGGGCGGACCGACGACATTATCAACGTCGCCGGCCACCGGCTGTCGACGGGCGGAATGGAAGAGGTGCTGGCCGGCCATCCGGCGGTTGCGGAATGCGCCGTGGTCGGCATTTCCGACGCGCTGAAGGGCCAGACCCCGTGCGGGTTCGTGGTGCTGAAGAGCGGCGTCGGTCAGGCGCCGGCCGAGATCGAGGCTGAGCTCGTCGCCCGCGTGCGGCAGATCATCGGCCCCGTCGCGTCGTTCCGTCTCGCCATCGTGGTCGACCGGCTGCCCAAGACCCGCTCCGGCAAGATTCTGCGGGCCGCCATCCGTCAACTCGCCGACGGCGAGCCGGTGCGGGTGCCGGCGACCATCGACGACGCCTCGGTTCTCGGCGAGATCGAGGACGTGCTCCAGGCCCGCGGCGTTCTCGACCGGCTGGCGGAGCAGGTCGGCGGCTAGTATCTGCCCCGGGGCGCCAGCCGTTCCGGGGTGGCCCTCGCCTTGCGCCGCATCGTCAGTTGAGAGTGCGGCGGGTTTCCGGCAGGTCGAGCGAAAAGGCCGGAATGGCGGCGTCGAACGCCTCGCCGCCGCTTCCCTCCATCCCGTAGCTGCCGACCATGATGCCGGACGGCGTCGTCAGCGGGCAGCCCGAGACATAGCTGTAGCTGTCGCCGGGGCCGATCACCGGTTCCTCGCCGACCACGCCCGGCCCGCGGACTTCCTGCACGCGGCCGAGCCCGTCGGTGATGATCCAGTGCCGCGACCTCAGCTGCACCGCTTCATCCCCGAGATTGACGATTTCCACCGCATAGGCCCAGTACCAGCGGCCATCCTCGGGCGCCGAGTGCTCGGGCACATAGCGCGGCTCGACGGTGACCTGGATGTTGCGGGTAATCGTGCGGTACATGGCTGCTTCACCTTGCCTGCCCCGGGGCTTTCCGGACCGGGCGGCCCTGCCGGCGGCCGGCCCATGCGCGGCAGCGCCGAAGCGCGGGTCCGCGGAGCATCAGAAACGCGGCATGCCGGCCGTCTGTCAATCGCCCGGTCGGGCATGCGGGACGGACGGGGGCCCGGCCGCGGCGCACCTTGAGCACTTCCCGCCCCTGACGCACGGCGCCGACGCGGCCGTTTCCGCCGATCCGGCCCCACCGGCTTTGAACGAGCCGCGCTTTGCGACATGATGCAACGAAACGATCGGCGTCACGATCACATCTCTTTGTTACGGCGCAGCTTTTCCCCAGGAGCGCTTTCCGGTCGGGTGGAGACAGCCGATCGACAGGAAATCGTTCCGGATCCGGCAGCGGGGCATGCCCCCCCGGATGGCGGATGGCGCGCCCCGACGGCAGGTTGAAGATGAACGCGGAAGAGGCAGGAAGCCGGAACGCCCCCGTCGAACTCGACGTCATCGGCCTCAACTGCCCGCTGCCGGTGATGCGGACGCGACGCGCGCTCGCGGATCTGCCCAGCGGCGCACGGCTGATGGTGCGCGCCAGCGATCCCCTTGCCGCGATCGACATTCCGCATTTCTGCACCGAGGCGGGGCACCGGCTGTTGTCCATGCGTGAGGATGGACGCGTCCTCGTGTTTGCGATCGAGAAGGGGTGTGGTCCCGACTGACGACGGTGGCGCGCCGATGGCGAGCCGGTCGGGGGAACGCCGTGCGTCAGGATCGCCGGTTGGGCGAGATCGGCCCGCCGGGCGTGTAGAGGCGCGTCCGGTTGCGGCCGTCGCGCTTGGCGGCGTAGAGCGCGACGTCCGCCGCCTGGAGCAACGGGCCGGGATCGACGTCGGCCGGGCGCAGCACGGCAACGCCGATGCTGACGGAACATGGCGGCATGTCGCTGTGCTCGGCTGCGCGCGCGACCGACAGGCGGATCTTCTCGGCGACGATCATGGCGCCCTCGCCGCGGGTTCCCGGCAGCAGCACGGCGAATTCCTCGCCGCCGTAGCGCGCGGCCACGTCGGCCGGCCGGCGCACGTTCGCGCCGATCTGCGCGGCGATCGCCCGCAGCCGCTCGTCGCCGGCGACATGTCCAAAGCGGTCGTTGAACGCCTTGAAATGATCGACGTCGATCATCAGGAGGGCCATCGTCGAGCCGTCGCGCAGGCTGCGCAGCCATTCATGCCGCAGGGCGACGTCGAAATAGCGCCGGTTCGAGAGGTTGGTGAGGCCGTCGGTGGAAGCGACCGCCGAGAGTTCCGCGTTCGCGGCTTCCAGCGCGCGCGCGGTGCGTTCGAGCCGGCGGGCAGCCGCCGAAGCGCCGCGCAACACCAGCCATGTCGTCGCCGCCACCAGAATCGCGACCACCAACAGGGCCGGAAGCATGGTCCTGAGCAGCATGGTGCCCGGCTCTGGCGGGGTCCATTGCAGCCTGATCGGCTGATCGCCGATCTGGGGAAGGCTGGTCGTCATCGCCGCGACGGGCTCGCCGGGCGCCGCCACGTGGAGGTCGCCAATCCGGAAGCGCTCGCCCACCCGCGCCACCCAGCCCTGTCCGATGTCGATGCCGAACAAAAGCACCGCGTTCCCGGCGGGCGGCGAAACGGCATGGCCCTCGAACGGACCGGGCGGGACGATGAGCGAGGCCGTGAGGAACACCGTCCGGCCGGCCGTCGTGCCGAATCCGGAGACCGAATGGCCCGGTCCGACGGCCTGCGCCCGCCTGATAAGAGCGCCGATGCCTGGACCGAACAGCGACACGGCATCGTCGTTGGTCGGCCTGCCGTCGACGAGGGCTTGGACGGTGCGTTCATCGTTGCCGAGCACAAACGCGTACGCGATGCCCGACTGTGCGGCCAGAGTCTCCTCCAGATCGCGGTCGAGCTTCCAGCCGGCGACGGAGGCATCCGCTGCGGGGTGGATCTCCTGCTGGCGCGCCCCTTCGACGACGGCCTGTCCGTATTGCTCCTCGAGGTCGGCGAGAACAGAGGCCACATAGTCGCCGGATTGCTCGCGCGCCGCCTCGTTCTGCCGCATCGCGACGTCGATCACGAGAAGCAGCATCGCAAGGAAGACGAGGCCGACGAGAAGCCCGATCACCGGCATGGTGACGCGGGTGAACCGGCGCGCGGACAGGGCATCGTGGGTCGGCTGGGTCGTCCGGGCGAACCAGAACGTGTCGCGCCACCACGAGCGGCCGCCCCGGCGTTGAAAATCGGACGGGCGCCAGGACGCGGCCGAGTTCATGCGCCCCACCCTCTCGAACGGCAAAGAACCGCCGCGGACCCTACGCAAGCGGGCCTGCCGAGCGCCCCCGGACCGGGGGAACCACATGCGGCTGGCCGCGAGCCTGCGATGGAACCGGCGAGATTCAGGCCGACGATTTCGCTCCGGCGAAGGGCGGGCATCGCTCGCTCGCTGTGATTCGGAGGTCGGGGACGAATGTCCCGACTGGAAGACGGCCCGTTCGACTTCCACGGGCCAGGCTGGATATGCACGGCCTAGCCTGGAAATCCGCACGGAAGGCGGATCTCCGAACAACGCCCCAGACAAGGCGTTAAGGTTAAATTACGCACAACTTAAGGCGCCGCGCCCGCGGTTGTGAAGCACCGAGGTCGCGGCAAACGGGCGCGGCGAACCGGGTAAATCCAGCACGTCGGATGGGCGGATGCCGCGGCTCCGAGAACCGATCCCGTTCAAGATCGAGATGATCCGAACGACAGGGATATGCCCAGGCCTATCAATCCGGAGCGATTTCCCGTCGATCGGATGGTCCATCCGATCGGAAGCCGCTCCGGCGCGCGCGCGTCAGGCGGCGGCGAGCTTCGCCAGCATCTCGTCGGGCAGTTCGAAGTTCGCGAACACGTTCTGGACGTCGTCGTCGTCCTCGAGCTGGGCGACGAGCTTCAGGAGCGTCTCGCCCTTGTCCTCGTCGACCGGCACGAGGTTCTGCGGCTTCCATACCACCTTGACGCTCTCGGGCTCGCCGAGCGTCTCGGCGATCGCCTCGGAAACCTCGCCGATCGACTCGAAGGCGCAAACCACCACGTGTCCGTCCTCGGACGAGGTGACGTCGTCGGCCCCGGCCTCGATGGCGGCATCCATCACCGCATCGTCGGAACCGACCTCGCGCTTGAAGCTGATCTCGCCGACCCGGTCGAACATGAACGACACCGAGCCGGTTTCACCGAGCGCCCCGCCGTTCTTGGTGAACGCCGCCCGGACCGCGCTCGCAGTGCGGTTGCGGTTGTCGGTCAGGGTCTCGACGATGACGGCAACGCCGCCGGGGCCATAACCCTCGTAGCGAACCTCTTCGAAATTGTCGCCGTCGGCCGCCTGCGCCTTCTTGATGGCGCGGTCGATATTGTCCTTGGGCATGTTCTCGGCGCGGGCATTCTGCACCGCGAGCCGGAGGCGGGAATTCATCTTCGGGTCGGGGATCCCGAGCTTCGCCGCCACGGTGATCTCGCGCGCCAGCTTGGAGAACGCCTTGGAGCGCCGGGCGTCCGCGGCGCCCTTCTTGTGCATGATGTTCTTGAATTGGGAATGGCCGGCCATGCTCTGCCACCGTCTTAAGGGATCGTGAAAATTTGCGCGGGTTATAAGCCGTCATGCCCGCAAAAGGAAGCCCGGGCGGCCCGAAAGCGGCGGCAAGATACCAGGAGTGGGACGCGGCGCGAGGCGCCCGCCCGCCGCCCGCTTCAGGCCCAGAACGGGGGCTCGATCTGGGAGAGCCGCCCCCCGATGCGCACCGGGTGCACCGCGCGCGCGAGGCCCGTCGCCTCGTCGATCTCGACGGCGACGCCCGACAGCGTCGCCTCGCCGTTCGCCGGCTGGAAACGGCCGGCGGGAATGCGGCGCAGGAAGCGGTTCAGCGGCTCGTCGCGGTCCATGCCGATCACGGACTCGTAGTCGCCGCACATGCCGACATCGGTCATGAAGGCCGTGCCGTCCGGCAGGATGCGATGATCGGCGGTCGGCACATGGGTGTGGGTGCCGACGACGAGGCTGGCGCGGCCGTCGACGAAGAACCCGATGGCCTGCTTCTCGCTCGTCGTCTCCGCGTGGAAGTCGATCACGACGGCATCGGCCTGGTCGCCGAGCGGACAGGCCGACAGCGCCGCCTCGATGGCGGCGAACGGATCGTCCAGCGGCTCCATGAACACGCGGCCCATGGCGTTGATGACGAGCACCCGGGCGCCGTTGCGCGCCACGAACAGGTTCGCGCCCCGGCCCGGCGTCCCTGCCGGATAGTTCAGCGGGCGCAGCAGACGCGGCTGGCGTTCGATGAACACCAGCGCCTCGCGCTGGTCCCAGACATGATTTCCGGTCGTGACGACGTCGGCGCCGGCATCGAGCAGGTCCTGGGCGATGTCCTCGGTGATGCCGAAGCCGCCCGCCGCGTTCTCGCCGTTGACGACGACGAAATCGAGCGCCCACCGCGACACGAGCCCGGGCAATTGCCCCACCACCGCCGCCCGGCCGGCGCGGCCGACGACATCACCGAGAAACAACAGACGCATCGATTTTCCTCACGCTCCTGACGCGGACACACCCGTCCGGACGGGCGTCGCCGGCGGGACGGGGCGGCATGGCTCTGGTGGCCGCCGCGACCGGCTGATGTCCGCCGGGCCCGTGTCCGCCGCGCCGCCCGCGCAAGGGCAGCGGGATCGACCGGATCTCGTGTCTTCCTTACGCCGCCACGCCGGCGAAGGAAATCCCGTCGCCACCGTCCGCGGTCCCCGCCGGGCTTCAGGCCGGCAGGGAACCGTCGAGGCGGCGCAGGCCGGCTTCGGTCAGGACGGCGTCGAGCGGGCGATCGTGGCTTTCGGCGGGGATTTCCACCGCCTCCTGCACCGAGAAGGCGAGGCCTATGGCGCGCGGCCCGGGCGGCGCGGCCTGGTCGAGACGGGCCAGTGCGCGATCGTAGTAGCCCTTGCCGTAGCCGAGCCGGTTCCCGCGGCCGTCGAAGGCCGCGAGCGGCACCAGCACCACGTCGGGCGCCACCACGTCGGCGGCGACCGAGGGCTCGCTCAGCCCGAAGGTGCCGGGAAGCAGCGCCTCTCCCGGCGCCCAGGCCCGGAAGACCATGGTCGTGCTGTCGACGAGCGCCGGCAGCGCGAGGCGGAAGCCGCGATCGTGCAGCACCATCGCCATCGGCCTCGGGTCGATCTCGTCGCGGATCGGGTGGAAGGTCGCGATCCGCGCGCCCGGACGA
>JAEZMP010000581.1 GCA_023442215.1 Pseudomonadota bacterium | reverse complement strand
GGTGCGGGGGCCGCGGCCGGGGCCGATGCAGCGGCGGAGATCGCCGAAGCGTCCTCGCCTTCGCCGAGGAGAACCGCGATCCGGGCGTTGACCGCCACGTCCTGGGCGCCTTCCGGCACCAGGATCTCGCCGACGGTTCCCTCGTCGACCGCCTCGACCTCCATGGTCGCCTTGTCGGTTTCGATCTCGGCAATCACGTCGCCGGACTTGACTGCGTCGCCCTCCTTCTTGAGCCACTTGGCAAGGTTGCCCTTTTCCATCGTGGGCGAGAGGGCCGGCATCAGAATGTCGATGGGCATCGTCTTCCCCCTCAGGCTCCTGGGAGCCGAGCTGTCGACCCGTGGCGAACGCGCCGTGCGGATGGCGGGACGAGCGCCCCGGCACCGGCGCCGCGCCGCGCGCCGGCGGCGCGGGCGGGTCTCATTGATTCATCCATGGCCTCGTTCCGGCCATCGTCCGGGCTTCCCCCGTCGCGCTTGCGCATCGCGGGGGAAAGCCGGCGGGCCTTGGAACGGCGGCCTCTCGTCGTCTCGCATCCGGCGACGGATGCCCGGAAACGAAGGCGGGCCGGAACCGGCCCGCCCTGTCTTCGATCAGCGGTAGGTGACGGCCTTGGCGGCCTCGATCACGTCGGCGACGGTCGGCAGTGCCAGCTTCTCGAGGTTCGCGGCATAGGGCATCGGAACGTCCTTGCCCGTGACCTTGAGAACCGGCGCGTCGAGCCAGTCGAACGCCTGCACCATGATCTGGGAGGCGAGTTCCGAACCGATCGAGCAGACCGGCCAGCCCTCTTCCACCGTCACCGCGCGGCCGGTCTTCTTGACCGAGGCGAGCACGGTTTCGATGTCAAGCGGGCGGATGGTGCGCAGGTCGATCACCTCGGCATCGATGCCCAGGCCCTTCAGCTCTTCCGCCGCCTTGAGGGCATAGGTCATGCCGATGCCGAACGACACGATGGTGAGGTCGGTGCCGGACTTCGCGACCCGCGCCTTGCCGATGGGCAGCACGAAATCGTCGAGCTTCGGAACGTCGAAGGCGTGGCCGTAGAGAATTTCGTTCTCCAGGAACACCACCGGGTTCGGATCGCGGATCGCCGCCTTCAGCAGGCCCTTGGCATCGGCGGCCGAATAGGGCTGCACGACCCGCAGGCCCGGGATCTGGGCGTACCACGCCGCATAGTCCTGGCTGTGCTGGGCCGCCACGCGCGCCGCCGCCCCGTTCGGGCCGCGGAACACGATCGGACAGGTCACCTGGCCGCCCGACATGTAGTGCGTCTTGGCGGCGGAGTTGATGATCTGGTCGATCGCCTGCATGGCGAAGTTGAACGTCATGAACTCGACGATCGGCTTCAGCCCGTTGAACGCGGCACCGACGGCGACGCCGGTGAAGCCGTGCTCGGTGATCGGGGTATCGATCACGCGGCGCGGGCCGAATTCCTGCAGCAGGCCCTGGGTGATCTTGTAGGCGCCCTGGTACTCGGCGACCTCCTCACCCATGACGAAGACGTCCTCGTCGCGGCGCATCTCCTCGGCCATGGCGTCGCGCAGGGCTTCGCGCACGGTCTGGGAGACGAACTCGGTACCGGCCGGAACCTCCGGGTCGGCGGCGACGGCCGGGGCCTTCGGCGCAGCGGGAACGCTCGCCGGCGCCTTGGCAGGCTCGGCGACCGAAGCCGGCGCGGGCGCCGGAGCGGGTTCGGCGGGTTTGGAGGCGGCGCTCGCGGCGGCAGCGCCGGCATCCTCGCCCTCGCCCGCCAGGATCGCGATCGCCGTGTTCACCTTCACGCCCTCGGTGCCCGCGGGGATCAGGATCTTGGCGATGGTGCCCTCATCGACCGCCTCGACCTCCATGGTCGCCTTGTCGGTCTCGATCTCGGCGATCACGTCGCCGGACTTCACCGTGTCGCCTTCCTGCTTGAGCCACTTGGCGAGCTTGCCCTCCTCCATCGTCGGGGAGAGGGCGGGCATCAGAATATCAATCGGCATGTCCGTCCCCGTCCTCAGCGATAGATGTCGGTCCAGAGTTCGGACGCATCCGGCTCGGGATTGGACTGGGCGAATTCGGCCGCCTCGTTGACGATGTCGCGGATTTCCTTGTCGATCGCCTTGAGATCGTCCTCGGTCGCCCACTTGGCCTCGATCAGGCGGTTGCGGACCTGCTCGATCGGATCGTGCTCGGTCCGCATCTTCTGGACCTCTTCCTTCGAGCGGTACTTGGCAGGGTCCGACATCGAATGGCCGCGATAGCGGTAGGTCAGCATCTCGAGGATGTAGGGCCCCTCGCCGTCGCGGGCATGGGCCACCGCACGGTCGGCCGCGGCCTTCACGGCGCGCACGTCCATGCCGTCCACGGCCTCGCCGGGAATGTCGAACGAACGGCCGCGATGGGCGAGATCGGTCGTCGACGACGCCCGCTGCACGCTCGTGCCCATGCCGTAATGGTTGTTCTCGATGATGTAAACGACCGGCAGCTTCCAGAGCTTCGCGATGTTGAAGCTCTCGTAGACCTGACCCTGGTTGGACGCGCCGTCGCCGAAATAGGCGAGCGAGACCTTGCCGTCGTTGCGGTAGTGATTGGCGAAGGCGAGACCGGTGCCGAGCGAGACCTGCGCGCCGACGATGCCATGGCCGCCGAAGAAGCCCTTCTCGACCGAGAACATGTGCATCGAGCCGCCCTTGCCCTTGGAGTAGCCTCCGCGGCGGCCGGTCAGCTCGGCCATGACGCCCTTCGGATCCATCCGGCAGGCGAGCATGTGCCCGTGGTCGCGATAGCCGGTGATGACCTGGTCACCCGGCTTCAGCGCGAGCTGCATGCCGACGACCACGGCCTCCTGGCCGATATAGAGATGGCAGAAGCCGCCGATGAAGCCCATGCCGTAAAGCTGGCCGGCCTTTTCCTCGAAGCGGCGAATGAGGAGCATGTCGCGGTACGCGCCGAGCTCCGTCTCCCTGTCGAACTCCGCGATCCGGGGCGGATCATTCGGAATCGCGGAGGTTGTGGACGAATCCGGCGCCGGGGCCGATTTCTTCGTCGATTTGACTACGTCTTCCTTGGCGGCGGCTGGCTTCGCGGGTGATTTACCAGCACCGCGGCCACGGTGGGGCTGGGCCGCCCCTGCCCGCGTCGTCGTCTTGGCTACGGCCATGAACTACCTCTCCGAGCGTCCCTCCCGAGGGCGCCGGGTCACATTAACGGAGCCGCCCGAGCAATCAAGGCCGCTGCCGCGCATAGCTGCTTCGCCTATTCGACATTATTCCAGGATGCCGCAGTGCAGCGTGAATGGTAGGCTTAAAGGCCCGCCGTATTGGCCGCACCCGCGACTTTGCCGACGCTCGGCCGGAGAATCACGATTTCGTCGGGCTGGACCATATTGAGCTGCGCACGGGCGCGCTCGTCTACGAGATCGGGATCGATGGCGTCGGCGCGCATCAGCTTGACGCGCTGCTCAAGCCGTTCGCGCTCTCCGCGCACTTCGGCCAGTTGCTCCCTCAGATGTCCCGCTTCGACCTCGATCTGCTCGCGCGCCCGGATGCCGAGATCGCCCGTGACCGTGTGATAGGCGAAGTAGCACCCGATCGCGATCGAAAGGGCGGGAACCATCAGATGCCGCAGAAAGGACCGCTTGCGATGACGGGTGGTCATGGGATGTACAATCCGGGAGCCGCGATGGCTGGCAACGCACCGATTCGGCGACCATAGGGAGCGACCGCTTAACGTTTCGTTGCGGCCGAGCGTCCGCCCGCCGGCGCAGCCCCGTCGGTCGCCACCGTACCGACGGTCCCGCCCGCCTGGAAACGCGAAAGGCGGCCGCGAGGGCCGCCTTTCCCTTATTTGCCTCGGACTTCCAAATCGGCTTCGGGCCCGGCGAACCGGGCCGATCCGACAGGCGTCAGCCGAGCTTCGCCAGCGCCTTCAGCGCGCCGATACCGGCATATTCGCCCTGGGGACCGAGTTCGCCCTCGATGCGCAGCAGGTGGTTGTACTTGGCGAGCCGGTCGGACCGGGCGAGCGAGCCGGTCTTGATCTGGCCGCAGTTGGTGGCGACCGCGAGGTCGGCGATGGTCGCGTCCTCGGTCTCGCCGGAGCGGTGGGACATCACGGCCCGGTAGCCCGCCTTGTGGGCGGTTTCCACGGCGTCGAGCGTCTCGGTGAGCGTGCCGATCTGGTTGACCTTCACGAGGATGGCGTTCGCCGTGTCGGTGGCGATGCCCCGCTTCAGGCGCTCGGTGTTGGTGACGAACAGGTCGTCGCCGACGAGCTGGATCTTCGAGCCGAGCCGATCGGTCAGGAGCTTCCAGCCCTCCCAGTCGTCCTCGGCCATGCCGTCCTCGATGGTGACGATCGGATAGGCGGCGACGAGCTCGGCGAGGTAGTCCACCATCTTGGCCGAGTCGAGGGTGCGGCCCTCGCCCTCCAGAACGTAGGCGCCGTTCTTGTAGAACTCGGTCGACGCGGAATCGAGGCCGATGAACACCTCGCTGCCCGGCTTGTAGCCGGCCTTCTCGATCGCCTTCACGATGAAGTCGAGCGCGGCGGTGGCAGACGGCAGGTTCGGAGCAAAGCCGCCCTCGTCGCCGACATTGGTGTTGTGGCCGGCGTCCTTGAGGGCCTTCTTCAGGGTGTGGAAGATCTCGGTGCCCGCCCGCAGCGCGTCGGTGAAAGACGGCAGGCCGGCCGGCAGGATCATGAATTCCTGGAAGTCGATCGGGTTGTCGGCGTGCACGCCGCCATTGATGATGTTCATCATCGGGGTCGGCAGCACGCGGGCGTTGGCGCCGCCCACATAGCGGTAGAGCGGCAGGCCGGCGGCCTCGGCGGCAGCCTTCGCGACGGCGAGCGACACGCCGAGGATTGCGTTGGCGCCGAGACGGCTCTTATTCGGCGTGCCGTCAAGCTCGATCATGGTGCGGTCGAGGGCGATCTGGTCCTCGGCCTCGCGGCCGCCGATCGCGTCGAAGATCTCGCCGTTCACCGCCTCGACGGCCTTGGAGACGCCCTTGCCGAGCCACGCGGAACCGCCGTCGCGCAGTTCCACCGCCTCGTGGGCACCGGTCGAAGCGCCGGACGGCACGGCGGCACGGCCGAACGAGCCGTCCTCCAGCACGACATCCACTTCCACGGTGGGATTGCCGCGGCTGTCCAGAATCTGACGGCCGATGATATCGACGATGGCGGTCATGGATTTCTCCTCAGGGACGCCTTCCGGCGTCGGGCGGGGCGCTTGAAAGGCCTGCGGCCTCATGAAACCGGAACCGCCGGTCGGCGGCACGCCATCCATTAGCCGATCGCACGGGGCGACGCCAGAACCCCGCCGCCCTGTGGGCGCGTCACGCGCGGGGTGGCGGCGGTTGCCGGGCCGATCGGCGCGGAGCCGCCGGAACGATCCGTCGCGCGGCTCGTTGTCGGGAGCCGTCCGGCCGGGACCGGGGCGGCCCTGCCGTCCGCGTCCCGCCGTGCGTGCGGGAGCCCGCCCCCGCCTTGAAGGCGAAACGGCGCTAAGGTAGTGGTCACGCGGACAAGGCCGCCGATCCGGTCCCCGGCCCGCCCGGCACCGCACGTCGACATAACCCGCATTTCTGGGAGAAGCCGCCATGACACCGACGCCGATCCGCAAGGCGATCATTCCGGTCGCCGGCCTTGGTACGCGTTTCCTGCCGGCGACGAAGTCGATGCCGAAGGAAATGCTGACCGTGGTCGACCGGCCGGTCATCCAGTACGTGTTCGACGAGGCGCGCGCGGCCGGCATCGAGCACATCGTGTTCGTCACCGGGCGCAACAAGGGCGTCATCGAGGACCACTTCGACATCGCCTACGAGCTTGAGGAAACCCTCCAGCGCCGCCGCAAGACCGACGTGCTGCGCACCGTCGTCGCCGCCCGCCCGAAGCCGGGCGAGACCAGCTTCACCCGCCAGCAGGAGCCCCTCGGCCTCGGCCATGCGGTGTGGTGCGCGCGCGACATCGTCGGCCACGAGCCGTTCGCGCTGCTGCTGCCGGACGTGCTGATCAAGGGCGAGCGCGGCTGCCTGTCGCAGATGATGGACGTCTACAACCGCCACGGCGGCAACGTCATCGCGGTCGAGGAAGTCCCCCAGGACAAGGTGGACCAGTACGGCGTCGTCGAGATCGGCGAGGGCACCGACCCCGTCTATACCGTGACCGGCATGGTGGAGAAGCCGAAGGCGAGCGAGGCCCCGTCCAACCTCATCATCACCGGCCGTTACATCCTCCAGCCGGAAATCTTCGACCTCCTGTCGCGTGGCGGCGTCGGCGCGGGCGGTGAAATCCAGCTCACCGATTCCATGCGCCCGCTGATGAACCTCCAGCCGTTCCGGGCGCTGCGCTTCACCGGCAAGACCTACGATTGCGGCTCCAAGGTCGGCTTCCTCGCCGCCAACGTCGCCTACGCCCTCGACCGGCCGGATATCGCCGGCGAATTCCGCACCGCGGTGCAGTCCCTGCTCGGCGAGCTCGCGGAAAGCTGATCCCACCTTCGCGGGCGGAGGGCGGGCCCGCGCCGTGGACAGCGGCGCGCGCTTGGGCCATCCTCCCGCCGGACACCAACTGCGGCCGCTATGCCCGAGATGCCGTCAACCGGATTTCTTCGACCATGATCATGCTGCCCTTCGCGCGCCGTTGCGTCATCGCAGCCGCGCTTCTGTCGATGGCCCCCGCCGCCTGGGCGCAGGAAGCTCCGGCGCCGGCCGCCCCACCGGCGGAAAGCCAGGGCCAGGCAGCTC
>JAEZMP010000579.1 GCA_023442215.1 Pseudomonadota bacterium | reverse complement strand
GGATCGGCGATGGCGGCTGCGGCTCGCGGAGTGGAACACGCCGGCCGCGAACCGGCTGCAGTTCGAGGCGAGCCTCGCGTTGGCGCTGGGCGACGAACTCGCCGAGGTGCCCGCCTTCATGGCCGAGGATGATCGGCTCGCCCTCGCCTATCCCGTCCGGTCGGCGCAGACGCTGGCCGAGTTCCGGCAGCCGGCGATGGATATCGGCGCCTTTCTCGACCTTGCGGTGGCCGCCACGGCCGCCTTGACGGGGATGCATGCAGCCGGGATCGTCCACGGCCGCCTGTCTCCCGCCCGGCTGCTGCTCAATGGAGATGGGCGGGTCCGCTTCACGGGGTTTGCATGCACCACGCCGACCGATGCCGGCGTGTTCGCCGACCGCCGCATTCCGGAAGCCGACCTTGCCTACGCCGCGCCGGAACTCATCCGGCCGGATCCCTCCCCGGCCGATGCCCGGACGGATCTCTATGCGATGGGCGTGCTGCTCTATGAACTTCTCGTCGGGGTGCCACCGCTGACGTCCGACACGCTTCCGGGCTGGCTTCATGCCCATGTCGCCATGGAAGCACCCTCCGCCCTGCTGGCGAGGCCGGATGTTCCCGCCGTGCTCGACAGCATCCTGCTCAAGCTGATCAGCAAGGATCCCAGAGAGCGCTACCAGACCGCCAGAGCTCTCCATGCCGATCTCCGCCGCGTGGCCGGATCCGTCGACGCGACGGGACAGGCCGAGCCGTTCGAACTGGCCTGCGGAGAGTTCGCCGAGCCCGCGCGTCTCTCCCGGGACCTCTTCGGGCGCCACCGCGAGCTGAAGCTGCTGGCCGATCTCCACGCCGGATTCCGTGCATCCTCGCTTCGGCGGATCGTGCTCGTCACCGGCGAGCCCGGGGCCGGAAAATCCACGCTGGTCGAGGCGTTCCTCGCGGACCTGGACGGGACAAGCGCCGTCTGCGCCTCCGGCAAGGGCGTGCAGATCCGCCAGGGGACGCCGTTCGCTCCGATAGCGCAGGCGCTGCGCACGGCGCTTTCCCGGCTGCTCGGCGGGGAGGAACGGCAGCTGGAAGCCGCCCGTGCGCGGTTGGGCGCCGTCGTCGGCTGCGGGCGCGTGCTGGCGGACCTCGTTCCCGATGTCGCCATCCTGCCCGCGGAAACCCGCGTGCTCGCCGACGTGCCGGCACACCTCGCCCAGGCGCGGGCGGCGCGGATCACCGCCGAGACGTTCGGTGCGCTGGCCTCGGCCGAGGCACCGCTCGTCCTGTTCCTCGACGACCTCCAGTGGTTCGACCAGGGCAGCCTCAACGTCGTCCGGCAGCTGTGCAGCGAAACGCCGCCGAACGTCTTCCTGATCGTGAGCCACCGCGCCAACAGCCACAGCCGCAAGGCGGTCAGGGACGTTCTCGAGGTCGCCAGGGACGCCGACGCCTTCGCGCGCGAGCTCGTCCTCCAGCCCTTCGCCGAGCGCGAGACGAATGCTCTGGTCGCATTCATGCTGAAGAGCGTGCCCGAGGACGTGCGCGCCGTTTCGGCCGCGGTGCACCGTCAAACGGACGGCAATCCGTTCTATATCTGCCAGCTGCTGCAGAGCTTTCTCGAGGATGAATCCCTGCAGTTCGACCCCGACGAACAACGGTGGGTCTGGCACGACGACGACCGCGGCCGTCCGCACGAGAATGCGGACCTCATGCTCGACCGCATCGGCGCCCTGCCGCCGTTGCAGCGCGGTTTCCTGCAGCGGTGCGCGAGCCTCGGAGGCCGCTGTCCGGCAGCGTTCGCGGCCGAACTCTCCTCCGCGACGATCGAGGAGATTGTCCGGGCCGCGAATTCGCTCGTCGCCGCCGGTCTCCTGCGGCAGTCGGGACCGGATTTCGCGATCGCCCACGACCGGGTGCTGGAGGCGGCCTATGCGACGATGTCGCCGGCGCAGCGCATGCGCGAGCACCTGGGCAATGCCCGCCTGCTCGCCGCATGGCACCCCTCGCCCGCTCCCGACCTCGCCTTCGAGATCGCCTCCCAGATCGAACGTTCCGATCTCGACGCGCTGTCCGCCGGAGAACGACCGCGCTTCGCCGGGATCCTGCTGCTGGCCGCGCGGAAGAACCGGGCTGCAGGCGAGGCCCTGCGGGCGCTGCATTTCGTCGAGCTCATACGCCGCATCGCGGCCGGCGCCCGGTCCGGCGATCTCGCATCGCTGGCGTTCGAGGCCGAGTGGCTGTTCTGCGACTGCCTGCTCGCACTTGCGCGCGTGGACGAAGCCCTCGCGGCGCTGGAGGAGCTGTCGCAACCCGGCCGCGATGCGGTGGATGTCGCCGATATCTGCCGTCTCAAGGCGCTCGCGCTGACGCTCAAGGGGGCTTATGCCGCCGCCATCGAGGCGGCGCGCACGGGGCTGCAGGCGCTCGATCTCGAGCTTGAGGACATAGCGGATCCGGATGCGCTCGAGGCGATCTACCGACGCTGCCAGCGGAAGCTCGACGCCGTCAGCATCGCCGACCTGATCGCCCTTCCCGAGGTGACCGACCGGAGGGCGCGCTCCGCCCTGGCGCTGCTGTCCACGCTGGTCTCGTCCTTCTTCGTCAGGGGCGATCTGCGGTTCCTCCATGTCATCAAGATCATCGAGCTGACGCTGACTTACGGCTCCGCCCCGGAATCGGCCTACGGGCTGGCCTGGTTCGGGGTCCTCAGCGCCCATCATTTCGGGGCGTACGAGGCGGGGGCGGCCTATGCGACGGCGGCGTGCAAGCTGGCGACGCGCGACGGCTACGAAGCACAGCGCACGGCCGCGCTGATCGCGCTCGATCAGGTGAGCCCCTGGACACGCCCGATGCGGACGGCGCTCGGCCACGCGCGCGATGGCGCCCGGGTCGGCCAGGCGGCGGGCGATCTCGGCATGGTCTGCTATGCCCGCAACCACATCGCGTCGGACATGCTGATCATCGGCGACCGGCTCGACCTGATCCGGGCGGAACTCGCCGACAGCACCGCCATGACCCGCGATGTCGGGTACACCGACATCGAGTTCATCCTCAATGCCCAGACCGCGTTCGTCGATGCGCTCGTCTCCGGCGAAAACGCGATCCGGATCGATGTCCGGGAGCTGAGTTCGTCATCGGTCGCGACCCGCTTCTGGGTCCACCATTATGCAGGCCTGCAATCCTTCCTGCTGGGCGACGTTCCGGTCGCACTCCAGCATCTGGAGGAAGCGGAGGCCATGGCGTGGGCCGCACCGGCGCACATCGACACGGCGAACAACACCTTCTTCCTCGCCCTCGCTTATGCGCGCCTGCCCCCGCGCGAACTCCCACTGGGCGCGCGCATCGAGCGGATGGCCGTGGCACGCGAGCGCTTCGGGTCATGGGCCGCGCTCAATCCCGAGACGTTCTCGCCGAAGCATCTTCTGCTGGAGGCGGAAGCGGCCCGTCTCGCGGGGCAGCGCGTCGAGGCCATGGCGCTCTACGAGCGCGCCGCCGGTGCAGCCGTGAAAGCCGGTTTCATCCACGATCAGGCCCTCGCGCAGGAGCTGGCGGCAGACGTCTATCTCGAGGCGAACCTCGGCGCCGCTGCCCAGGGCTGCCTGCGCAGCGCCGTTCTCTGCTACCGGCAGTGGGGTGCCGAGGGGAAGGCGGCCCGTCTCGGCGAGCGCTTGACGGCTTCCTCCCGTCTGGATGCCCCAGCCCCGACACCCGGCGGATTGCAGAGCGAACTCGACCTGACGGCGATGGCCGCGGCCTCGCAGACCCTGTCCGAAGAAGTCGGACTGGAGCAGGTCGTCCGCACCCTGATGAAGACCATGCTCGTTCACGCCGGAGCGCAGTTCGGCCTGCTTCTTCTCCAGCGCGATGGCCGCCCGGTCATCGAGGCGATGGCGCGCGTCCGGTCGCGGGACATCGAAATCGATCTGCAGCCCGCCGCGATGCCCGAAGATCTCATGCCCGCCTCGGTGCTCAAGACGGTTCTGCGGACCGCCCGGCCCGTCACGCTGGCGGATGCCGCGGTCGAGGCGGCGCAGCGCGGGCTGTCCATGGGCGGGCGCCATGTCCGCTCGCTCGCCTGCATCCCGCTGATCAAGCGGGGGGAGCTGATCGGCATTCTCTACATGGAGAATGATCTGAGCGCGGATGTCTTCACACCCAGCAGGATGGCGATGCTCGAGGTGATCGCCCCCCAGGCGGCGATCTCTCTGGACGCCGCGCGCCTCTACGGCGATCTGATGGACGAGAACATGCGTCGCGCGCAGGCGGAATTCCAGCTGCGCGAAGCGCGCAGCGAACTGGCGCGCGCAAACCAGATGACGGCGATGGGCAGCTTCGCGACCTCGATCGCCCACGAGATCAATCAGCCGCTCGCGACCCTCGTCGCCCATGCCGATGCCGGCCTGCGCTGGCTCAACAGGGCGGAGCCCGATCTCGCCGAAGTGGCCAACAGCCTTCAGAGCATACGCCAGGCCGGACGGCGGGCCGCCGACATCATCACGGCCTTGCGCTCGCTGGTGAAGCTGAGCCCTTCCACGCTCAGCCCGGTCCTGATCGAAGATATCGTGGACGAGGTGCTGAAGATCGCCGATCCCGACCTGATCGCCGGACACGTCGACCTCGCGGTCGATTTCAGCGCCGGCCGCAACCGGATCATGGCGGACAACATCCAGATTCAGCAGGTCTTCTTCAATATAATAAGAAATGCGATCCAATCCATGAGCAACGTGGAGCCGTCGCTGCGTCGTCTCCGCATCACCTCGTCCGTTCTTCAGGACGATGTCGAAATCGCCATCGAAGACGCCGGCTGCGGCATGTCGGAACAGGTCGTATCACGCATCTTCCAGCCGTTCTTCACCACCAAGAAGAGCGGCATGGGCGTGGGTCTCGCGATCTGCCGCTCGATCATCGAGCTTCACGGCGGCGCGCTCGAAGCGCGCTCCACCGAAGGAAAAGGGAGCACGTTCGTCGTTCGGATTCCGATCGCGCGTGCGTGAGAGTGGCGAGCGGGCCACCGCTGCCGCCTCTGCCGGAGGGGTGGACGAGACCCGCCCGCCCCCCATTTCCGGTTCGCCGGATCTCAGGAAATGAAGTCGATGGTGCCGCCGTCGACCCTCAGCGCCGCCCCCGTCGTCGCGGATGCC
>JAEZMP010000543.1 GCA_023442215.1 Pseudomonadota bacterium | reverse complement strand
CCGAAGAACATCGACACCACCGAGTGGCCGAAGATGCGCCGGGCGCCGTCGAAGAACATGATCCAGCGGGCCGCATAGAGCAGGCTGAACAGCACGAACAGACAGACATCCACCATCCACAGCGCCCGGCCGATCTCGTGCTGGCCCGGGAATGCGAACGGAAACTGATTGAGCGCCAGCGCGAGAACACCCGTTCCCATGGTGACCGTGAACCAGTTCGGCGTGAACTGGCGGACCGTTTCGCGCATCCGCAGGCCGAGCCGTGCACCCAGCCCCGGCAGCGCAGCGCCTCTGTCGTAACCCATTGTCGTGACCCCTTGAATTGACTGGCAGAAAGGTAGCGCTGCTAAATCGATTTATCCAATATATGATTTCGGTTTATATGATCCGAATTTATGATTGATGGTCCCCGGCAGAGCCGGCGCCCTGCGGCGGCCAACATAGCCTCGGGGTGCAACGGCGGCGTGACTCTGGAACCACCATGACCTTGGAACAGCTTCGAATTTTCGTGGCGGTGGCGGAACGGCAGCACGTCACCCGCGCAGCGAGAGCGCTCAATCTCGCGCAGTCCGCGGCGAGCAATGCGATCGCCGCGCTGGAAAGCCGCCACGATACCCGCCTGTTCGATCGCGTCGGCCGCGGCATCGCGCTGACGGAGACGGGACGCGCGTTCCTGGTCGAAGCCCGGGCGGTGCTGGCACGGGCGGAGGCCGCCGAGCAGGTGCTGAGCGATTTCGGCACTCTGGCGCGCGGCTCGATCAGCCTTCATGCCAGCCAGACGATCGCGGGCTACTGGCTGCCGCCGCGGCTCGTCGCGTTCCGCCGCGAGCATCCCCGGATCCGGATCGACCTGAAGGTCGGCAACACGGCGGAGGTGGCGGACGCCGTCGAAAGCCGGAGCGCCGAGCTCGGCTTCGTCGAGGGAGCGCTCGACAACCCGGCGCTCGTGGCGCGCAAGGTCGCTCTCGACCAGCTCGTCGTGATCGTCGCGCCCGACCATCCGTGGGCGGACGGCCGCGCCGTCTCTCCCGGGGATCTGCCGCAAAGCGCCTGGGTGATGCGGGAATCCGGCTCAGGGACGCGCTCCGCCTTCGAGGCCGCCCTGGTGGCGCTCGGGATCGAGCCCGAACGCCTGCCCGTCGCGCTTGAACTGCCTTCGAACGAGGCGGTCCGGGCGGCGGTGGAAGCGGGTGCGGGCGCAGCGGCGATCTCCGGTTCGGTCGCGGCGGCGGGACTGGAAGCCGGCCTGATCGCGGCGGTCGACTTTCCGCTTCCCACACGCGCCTTCCACGTGCTGCACCATCGCGACCGCGAGCCGAGCCGCGCCGGCGCCGCCCTACTGGCGGCCCTGCTGCCCCCGAACGGCGGCGAGCGCCGCCGGAAGACACCCGGATAGCTCTCGGCGGCGGAGGGCGAAAGGCGCAAAAATCTATTCTTTATAGAGACTTCAAAGATCTTCCTGCGGCATTGCCCAATCCCGGCCGCTTCGCTATCGAGAACGATGTCCGCCTTGGAATCAACGGCCTCATCATGACCGACGACACTGCCCGGCCCGTCTCCGTCGATGCCGAAGGCCGGCTCGGGCGCCGCAACGTTCGGGTGCTGATGGCCGCGCAGGCGCTGGGCGGTGCAAGCCCCTCCATCGTGATCTCGCTCGGCGGGCTGGTCGGCCAGATGCTCGCGCCGACCGCGGCGCTGGTGACCTTGCCGGTCAGCCTGTTCAATCTCGGCCTTGCGCTCGGCACGCTGCCGGCGGCTCTGGTGATGCGGCGGTTCGGCCGGCGGAGCGGCTACATTCTCGGCGCGATGTTCGGCGCTGTTGCCGGCCTGCTGGCGGCAGGCGGAATCATCGCCGGCCTGTTCTGGCTGTTCTGCATCGGCACGATGGTCGCGGGCTTCTATGCAGCCTACGTTCAGAGCTACCGCTTTGCCGCCGCGGATGCGGTTCCCCACGACATGCGCGGGGTGGCGATCTCGCGGGTGATGATCGGCGGCCTCGCCGCGGCGGTGATCGGGCCGCAGCTCGTGATCTGGACCCGCGACATGCTGCCGGGCCTGCCGTTCGCCGGCAGCTTCCTCAGCCAGGCGGCCGTGGCGCTGATGGCACTGCCGATCCTCGCCATGCTGCGGACGCCGCCGGTGACGGTGCTGCGGCAAGGCGGCGGCCGGCCACTCAGCGTCATCCTGCGGTCGCCGCGCTTCCTGCTGGCGCTTGCCGCCGGCATCGTTTCCTACGGGCTGATGACCTTCATCATGACGGCGGCGCCCATCGCCATGGTGGATTGCGGCCACAGCGTCGGCGAGGCCGCGCTCGGCATCCAGTGGCACGTGCTGGCCATGTTCGGCCCGAGCTTCTTCACCGGCCGGCTGATCGCCCGGTTCGGCAAGGAAGTGGTGACGGCCGCCGGGCTCGCCCTGATCGCGGCCGCGGCGATCGTCGCGCTCGGAGGGCTCGACCTGACGGCGTTCTGGCTGTCGCTCGTGCTGCTCGGCGTCGGCTGGAACTTCGGCTTCATCGGCGCGACCGCGATGATCACGGACTGCCACACCCCGCAGGAGCGCGCGAAGGTGCAGGGCGCCAACGATTTCCTGATGTTCGGCGCCGTGGCGGCGGCCTCGTTCCTGTCTGGCACGCTGCTCAACGCGGCGGGCTGGCAGACCATCAATCTCTTCGTGTTTCCCGCTGTCGCGGTCATCCTCGTGCCGCTCCTGCTGGTGGCGGGACTGAAGCACCGCGCGGCTGCGAAGTCGACTTAGAGGACCCCGGATATTTCCGTCCGCGCGGGAGAGTCACGATCACGCGGGCCGCTCGCTCACAAGCACGACACATTCCAACCGTCTCATGTCGCGCAGACCTGAGCGGCTTCAGCAGACCGGAGATGGATCGAATGCACTCTGAAACAATCGGCGATGCCGTTCTGGAGAATTGGGCGCCGGAGGAAGTGAAGGCCGCGCTCGACCGGCACGAGATCACCCTGATCGACGTGCGCACGCCGGGCGAGTACGTGCAGGGCCACATCGAGGGTGCGCTGCTTGCGCCGATGGCCTCCGTGCCGGCCGCCGACCTGCCGATGAACGGTGACAAGCCGGTGGTGCTGCATTGCGGGTCGGGCAAGCGGTCCCGCGCCGTGGCGGAAGCCTGCGCGGCGCTCGGCGTGACGTCGCTGATCCACATGGACGGCGGCTTCATGGCGTGGCGGGCCGCCGGCCTGCCCTATATTTCGATCGACCCGGCGAACGGCGCGGCGCACAGGGTGGCCGACGCCTGAGCGAGTTTTACCGACGCGCTCGAAACCGAAAACGCGAAAGACCGCACCGGCGATACGGTGCGGTCCTGATGCTTCCATCTCGCGATGCGGTCCCGCGCAGTCGTGCGCGGGCATTAAAGCGCGGCGCGGATCAGTAGCGCACGCCGCCGCCGCGCGTCACCGTGTTGCCCCACGGCCCGGTGGTGGTGCCGACGTGACCGCAGCCTCCGCCGTTCGGTCCGCGCACGCAGCCCGTCCGGCCTTTGTGATACCCGCCGTTCGGGCCGACGGTGGTGCCGACATGGCCGCAACCGGCGCCGTTCGGACCGCGGACACATCCGGTGGCACCCGAGTGGTACGCACCGCGCGGCGGCGCGTAGTAGCGGTTCCACTGGCCGTACCACGGCCTGTTGGCATAGTACGTGTTCCAGTAGGCCTGATTGAATGCGACGACCGTGAGGCCGATGGCCGGCGCAAGGGCCGGCGTGAGAACGACGGGGCGTCCCTGATAGGCCACCTGAACGTAGTTGGCGGCGACCCAGCCGCGGCTCGGTCCCCACGACACATCGCACCACGTGTAGCCTGCAAGGCAGCCGTAGACGGCAAGCGACGCCCCACGCGGCATCGCCGTGACGACCGGATAGTTCGTACCCGGCCCCGCACGGAGGTTCACGTTGGTGGTGGCGACTGCAGCCGATGCCGCGGCCGCGGGCTGCGCAGAGATGAGGCCGACCGAACCGGCAAGGCCGATCGCCACAATGGCCGCACCCGCCAGCCGAACGGATTTCCTGAGCAGATTCAACATTCCAGAACTCCTTGCCTGCCGTCGCCGCCGGGTTGGCCCTGGGCGCCGGCATTTCCCGCCTGCGTCATCAAAGCGGCCGACGCCCGCCATGCCGACGCATGAAGGAACGCCATTGCTATCACGGCCGCGTGAGCCGTTCGTAAACCGCCCTTCGCCGAGGCGCCCTGAGGCGCCGCGAGCCGATGGACGGCAGGAGAACGCCACCGGCTGCACTTCGTTTCCTGCAAGGCCGGCGTTCCCCCAAAAGAGTACCGAGGCCGGCCGGTGCATTTTCCGGCGCAGCAGCGGGACGACGCACGCAGGCAGCCGCCGGGTTTCCTCGAAACGGCTTTCCACGGGCGGGAACGAACGCTAAACCCGATCCGCGGCGCCCCGTCGCGGGGCCGGCGCATCCGAGACGCCGTTTCATGCCCCGCAGCGGCAGCGAGACCGCTCGACGAGACGCCGGCATTCCGGCCGGCGGCCCCCTGGAGTCCTCCATGTCGTCCCACACTCTGGCCGCTTCCCTCGTGACAGCCGCCCTTCCCGCCCTCGAAGCCCGCTTCGCCGCCGGGCGCGACATCATCACCGAGGCCGGCCGGCTGGCGCGTGTGCGCTTCGGCGAGATCGAGACCCTTTCGGTCGATGTGAAATTCAACGGCCAGGACGTGGCGACGTCCGCGGACCGGGAGGTCGAGGCCCTGATCCGCGCGCGCGTCGCCGCGGCCTTTCCCGAGGATGGCTTCCTCGGCGAGGAAGACGGTCTCGCCGCCGGCGATGCGCCTTATGTGTGGGTGGTGGACCCCATCGACGGCACGAGCTGCTTCCTGCACGGCGTGACCACCTGGTGCGTCTCCGTCGCGCTGTGTTCCGGTGGCACCACGCTGTTCGGACTGATCTACGATCCGAACGCGGACGAACTGTTCGCGGCCCTCGCCGGACGAGGCGTGACGCTGAACGGTCGCGCGATCTCCGTCGACAGCCGTTACGACATCTCCACCGGGCTCGTCGGGGTCGGTGGCAACCACAAGGTTCCCGGCGCGGCCATCGGCGGCTTCATCACCACGCTGCTGGATGCAGGTGGGATGTTCATGCGCAACGGATCGGGCGCGCTGACGCTCGCCCACGTCTCGTGCGGGCGGCTGATCGCCTATCAGGAACAGTCGATCAATCTGTGGGACTGCGCCGCGGGCCTCTGCCTGATCCGCGAGGCGGGCGGCTGGACGTCGGTCTTCCCCGAGGACCCGGCGACGACGCACCGCGCGCCGCTGCTGGCGGGCGCCCCCCACGTCCGCGAGCCACTCGAAGCCCTGCTGGCGGCCAGCGGCCTGCCTTCCTGACGAATCGCGGAAAGGCACCCCGATGAAAATCGTCCAGGTGACCGACCTGCATCTCGCCCGCCCGGGCGAGACCGTTGCGGGCCTCGATCCTTATGCGGGGCTCGACGCCTGCCTTGACGACATCCTCCGCCACCATGCCGATGCCGCCGTCTGCGTGCTGACCGGCGATCTCACCAACGACGGCCAGTCCGAGGCTTACGCGGCACTCGCCGATCGGCTGCGGGCGTTCCCCGTTCCGGTGCGGCTGCTGCTCGGCAACCACGACGACAGGCCGGCGTTCCGCAACGCCTTTCCGGAAGCGCCGGTAGACGCGAACGGATTCGTGCAATCCGTGCTCGACGGGCCGGCGGGCCGGCTGATCTTTCTCGACACGCTCGATCCTGGCCATGTCGGAGGCCGGCTCTGCGCGGCGCGGCTGGCGTGGCTCGACGGCCGCCTGGAAGAGGCGGCGGACAGGCCGGTCTACCTCTTCCTCCATCACCCGCCGTTCGCGGTGCACATTCCCGCCATCGACGCCTGCCGGCTGGCGGAAGCGGACGCCGAAGCGCTGGCGCGACGCCTAGCGGCACATGGCGGGGTCCGGCATATCTTCGCCGGCCATGTCCACCGGCCAATCTTCGGGTCTTGGCACGGCATCCCCGTCAGCGTGCTGCGCGGCACCAACCACCAGATGGGGCTGGAGATGACGGGCACGCGCGCCGGCGTCTCCTACGAGGCGCCAGCGTACGGCATCGCCGTGATCGATGCCGCCGGCCTGACGCTGCACATGCGGGAATTTCCCCTGTCGCCGCCGCAATCGTGATCGCGACGGCGCAGGGAACGGGAGGGGGGTCAGCGCCGGCCGCCGACCTCGTCGAGATGGTCGAGCAGGTCCTGCGGATCCTCGAACACACGGTAGGCGTGGGCGCCCTGCAGTTCCGCGGCGCCGTATCCGCCGCAGAGCAGACCGATACCGAGCGCACGACAGCGCGCCGCCGCCAGCATGTCCCAGATGCTGTCGCCGACCACGACCGAGGATTCGATGGGGATGCCCAGTCGATCCGCTGCCGCGAGGAACAGGTCGGGATCGGGCTTGGCATACTTGACGAGATCACGGGTGATCACCGTGACCTTTTCCGGATCGATGCCGAGGCTCGCGAGATTGATCGCCGCGGTCTCCATGCGCCCGCTGGTCGCGATCGCCCAGGGAATGCCGTTGTCGGTCAGCGCGGCGAGCAGCGCCTTCGCGCCGGGCAACGGGCGGACCGACTGGCCATAGCGGGTGTAGGCGCGGGCATGGAGCATCCGCAACCGGTCAATCTTCTCCGGGTCGAGTTCGTAGCCGGTTTCCCGCAGGAGCTGATTGGTAAACAGGCCACCGCTCATGCCGATCTTGCGGTGGATGCGCCACACCGCGAGATCGATGTTCTCTTCGTCCAGCGCTTCCTTCCAGGAGAGAACGTGCTGGTAGACGCTATCGACGAGAGTGCCATCGAGGTCGAAGATGAAGGACGACTGGGCGCGCATCGTTGATCTCCCTTGAGCGATTTCTTGTCCGTCGGACGCCTCGTCCGGCCGGCGCGGCAACTTGACGGCCACGGTGCGAGTCTAGAGCGCTTTCGGACCGGATGGAACGAGCCGATCGCTTGGAAACCACGCCGGATTCAACGGCTTGAGCCCGTCGCCCTTGATGACGTGCGCTCCGCGGCGCGGGAAGACGCCCGCGGACGCCCCGATCATGCAACCAATCAGCGCGCCGCCCGTTCCAACCGCGGGTGACGGGGCACGCATTCGGTCCGGAAGGAGAGATCAGATGCCGGCGAAATCTCAGGCCCAGCAGAAGGCGGCAGGCGCCGCCCTGGCCGCAAAGCGCGGCGAGCGCTCCGAAGGCAGCCTGAAGGGCGCGTCGCGGAGCATGGAAAAGTCGATGACGGAAAAGGAACTGCACGACATGGCATCCACGTCGCGCAAGGGAAAGCCGACGCGGGCGAAGAAATCCTGACCGCCGCCGGGCGGGGGTCGGTCAGGCCTTTCAGAACAGGTCGAGCACGCGGGAGATGCGCGGGGTGACGAGGTCCGCCTCGCCGATTTCCCCTGCATCAAGGCCGCCGGGAACGAAGGCGGCGAGCCGCAGGCCGGCCGCGCGCGCCGACATTGCGCCGGAGCGGCTGTCCTCCACCGCGAGAACCTGAGACGGGTGAAGCCCGAGACGGACGGCGGCGGTAAGATAAGGCTCCGGATCCGGCTTTCCGGCGGAAACATCGTCAAGGCTGATCGAAAAACGCAGCGCCGACGCGATGCCAAGGGCGGCAATATTGGCGTCGACGACCGCACGGTTGGAATTCGAGACGCAGACCTGTGGAATGCCCATCGCGGCCAGCGCCTCGATGGTCTCGACCGCGCCCTCGATCGCCGCCAGCCGGTGGCGGGAGGCGACATAATAATCGACCGTGGCGGCGATCCAGGCGTCCATCGTGGCGTGCTGCGGCATTCGTGGCAGCAGCGCGGCCCAGACATCGACCATGTGCACGCCGCGGAACAGATCCGCGGAGAGGTCGGACACATCCACGCCTAGATCGGCGCAGACGGCGACGAGCGCCTCGTGATGCAGCGGCTCGCTGTCCACCAGCGTGCCGTCGATGTCCCAGGCCACCGCCTCGATGCCGAGATCGCGCACCGCGCTCGCCGAGGAGGAGCGCACGCCGAACGCATCTCCGCCGAGCTCGCTCGCGAACTTGAGCCCGTCGCTCTGCAGGAAGGGTTGGTCGGTCATGGCTGCGCCTCCGGGGCGTAGAGCCGGCGGTAGAGATCGCGGAAGCGGCGATAGCCGGCGGAATAGACTGTTTCGTTGGCGGCATCGGGTTCGAGCCGGTCGCCGAACTCCACGAACCGCGACACGGCCGACCAATCGTTGGTGAGACCGGCGCCGATGGCCGCGGTCCAGGCCGCGCCGAGACACGATCCGGGGTGTCCCGTCAGACGCTGCACGGGCTGCTGCAGCACGTCGGCGACGATCTGCATCCACACCCGGCTGGCGGAGCCGCCATCCGACACCACGAACCGCTCGGCCCGGTGCCCCATGTCGCGCAGAACCTCGACATGGTGGACGATGGCGTAGGCATAGGCCTCGAGCAGCGCCCGCCACAGATGGCCGATATCGTGAGAGAGGGTCAGCCCCTCGAACACGCCACGCGCCGCCGGGTCGTGAAGCGGCGTTTTCTCGCCGAGGAAATAGGGCAGCACCGTCAGCCCTTCGGCGCCAGCCGGCTTGCCGGCTGCGAGCCGGTCGAGATGCTGGTGCAGGCCGACGCCGGCCGCCGCGGCAGCCGCCGCCTCGCCGCCGGCGAGCGTGCGCACGAACCAGTTCAGAACCGAACCGCCGGTGGACATGCAGCCATTCGGCATGAACAGGCCGGGAATCAGGTGATAATCGAGATAGAGGCGCGGATCCGGCTGCACCTTGTCCGTCGCGGTCAGGATATCGACCGCGCCGCCGAACTTGAGCAGGACGTCGCCGGCCGAGACCACGCC
>JAEZMP010000502.1 GCA_023442215.1 Pseudomonadota bacterium | reverse complement strand
GCGCAGCCGCGTGCGGGCGGGCGCCGCGGGCGCGGCTGCGGCACGCGCCATGCTCAGATGTCCTCGGGGTCCGCGTCGCGGGCGAAGCGGTCCTGCCGCTCGGCCGCCCGGGCGGCGCGCTCGCCGGGATCGCGGCCGATGCGGGATTCGAGGTGGGCGAGTTCGATGAAGTGGTCGGCCTGCCGGCGCAGGTCGTCGGCGATCATCGGCGGCTGGGTCGTCAGGGTCGACACCACGCTGACCTTGCGACCGCGACGCTGGATCGCCTCGACAAGGGAGCGGAAGTCGCCGTCGCCGGAGAACAGCACAAAGTGATCGACATGCTCGACCGCCTCCATGGCATCGACCGCGAGCTCGATGTCCATGTTGCCCTTCACCTTGCGGCGGCCGGTCTGGTCGACGAACTCCTTCACCGGCTTGGTGACGACCTTGTAGCCGTTATAGTCGAGCCAGTCGATCAGCGGGCGGATCGAGGAATATTCCTGATCTTCGACCAGAGCGGTATAATAGTAAGCGCGCAGCAGATAGCCGCGAGACTTGAATTCCTCGAGCAGCCTGCGGTAATCGATGTCGAATCCCAGCGTCTTCGCGGTTCCGTAGAGATTGGCGCCGTCGATGAAAAGCGCGATCTTCTCACGGGAGTCGAACGACAGGGGATCCTTGGGGGAACGGAGCATATAATTTCACCAATGATAGCCGGGAAGTTCAAGCAGCCCGTTCGAATATCGGGGCCGCGCATGGGTCGCCTGCAAACGGTCCGGCCTGCGTTTCTTCAAAAAGTCCCGGCCGGACGGTTTCCGCCTTCCCCCCAGAAGGCGGCGACCTCAGGCAGCGATGCTCGCTTTCCGGCCGGCCCGTTGAAATGACTGATCTTCAAACGCAGGGAATCGCTTCCAAATCGCGGCGCGCTTGCCTTTCGGCGGCGCGCCCCCTATTGAGGATTACTCGTCCCTAGGAATTGGAGTCAACCGATGGCCCGCGTGACCGTCGAGGATTGTATCGACAAAGTCGAGAACAGATTCGAGCTGGTCCTCCTCGCCAGCCACCGTTCCCGCATGATTTCGAGCGGCTCGCCCCTCACGATCGATCGCGACAACGACAAGAATCCGGTGTGCGCGCTTCGCGAGATCGCCGACGAATCCATCCAGCCGGAAGATCTGAAGGAAGATCTGATCCACTCGCTGCAGAAATATGTCGAAGTCGACGAGCCGGAGTCGGATATCGTTCCGCTCGTGGCGTCCGGCGGGTCCGACCCCGACGACGACACCAACCCCTCTTTCGACCGCATCTCGGAAGAAGAGCTGCTCAAGGCCCTCGAGGGCCTGGTGCCGCCGGAAAAGACCGAAGACATCTGATCGCCTGCCTGGAAAGGCGGGGACGCGGCGGACGGCTCGTCGCCTCGCACCCAGCCTCAAGTCGACAGGGCGGCCGGTATCTGACGATGCCGGCCGCTTTCCTTGGACCCTCCGGCGGACCGGTTTGCGGCCTCGCTTCCAGGCGAGCCCCGGTGAGACGGTGGCGGTGACGCCGCCGCGCAGGATGGGTGAGATCAATCTGCCGGCCTTTGGATCGCTGTGGCCATGATGCGTCAATACGAACTCGTCGAACGGGTGATGCGCTACAACCCGAATGCCGACGAGGCGTTGCTGAACAAGGCCTACGTCTACGCGATGCAGAAGCACGGGGCGCAGAAGCGCGCCTCGGGCGATCCCTACATCTCGCATCCGCTCGAAGTCGCCGCCATCCTGACCAACATGCGGCTGGATGATGCGACCATCGCCGTCGCGCTGCTCCACGACACCATCGAGGACACCGACGCGACGCGCGCCGAGATCGACCAGATGTTCGGCGAGGAGATCGGCAAGCTCGTCGACGGCCTCACCAAGATCAAGCGCCTCGACCTGATCACCCGCCGCGCCAAGCAGGCGGAGAACTTCCGCAAGCTGCTGCTGGCGGTCGCCGACGACGTGCGCGTGCTGCTCGTCAAGCTCGCCGACCGCCTGCACAACATGCGCACGCTGCACTTCATGTCCGGCGACAAGCGCGGTCGCATCGCCGAAGAGACCATGGAAATCTATGCCCCGCTCGCCGGGCGCATGGGCATGCAGGCGATGCGCGAGGAGCTGGAAGACCTCGCCTTCCGCAACCTCAATCCGGAGGCGGCCGCCACCATCGGCGAGCGGCTCGACGCGCTCTCGAAGCGCAACGAGGGCCTGATCGGCGAGATCGAGGCGGACCTGACTCGCCGGCTGACCGAACACGGCATCGCGGCCGAGGTGAAGGGGCGCCAGAAGCGGCCCTATTCGATCTTCTCGAAGATGCAGCGCAAGTCGGTCGCCTTCGAGCAATTGTCCGATATCTACGGTTTCCGGGTGCAGGTGCCGACGGTCGAGGACTGCTACCGCGCGCTCGGCGTGGTCCATACCACCTGGCCGACGGTACCGGGGCGCTTCAAGGACTATATCTCGACCCCGAAGCAGAACGATTACCGCTCGCTTCACACCACCGTGGTCGGGCCGAGCCGGCAGCGCGTGGAACTGCAGATCCGCACGCCGGAAATGCACCGCGTCGCCGAATACGGCATCGCCGCCCACGCGCTCTACAAGGACGGCAAGACCGGCGGCCGCAACATCACCAAGGGCACCGAGGAAAGCCGCGCCTATGAATGGCTGCGGCGGACCATCGACCTTCTGAGCGAGGGCGACACGCCGGAAGAGTTCCTCGAGAACACCAAGCTCGAGCTGTTCCACGACCAGGTGTTCTGCTTCACGCCGAAGGGCCGGCTGATCGCGCTGCCGCGCGGCGCGACCCCGATCGATTTCGCCTATGCGGTCCACACCGACGTCGGCAACACCTGCGTCGGCTGCAAGATCAACGGCCGCGTGATGCCGCTGATGACTACGCTGTCGAACGGCGACGAGGTGGAGATCGTGCGCTCCAAGGCGCAGACCCCGCCGGCCGCGTGGGAACAGATCGCCGTCACCGGCAAGGCGCGGGCCGCCATCCGGCGCGCCACCCGCGAGGCGGTGCGCCGCCAATATGGCGGCCTCGGCCGGCACATCCTGGAGCGGGCGTTCGAGCGCGCCGGCCGGCCGCTTTCGGCCGACCTGCTGGAGGGCGCGGTGGCCCGGCTCGGCCAGTCCAACATGGCGGACCTTCTGGCAGCGGTCGGCCGCGGCGAGGTCAATTCCGAGGACGTGCTGAAGGCGGTCCATCCCGATTACCAGATCGATCCGGATCTCGCCCGGCACCGGGCCGCACGGTCGGTGGCGACGAGCGACGGAATGCCGGTCGGGGAAGAGGGCAAGTCCGCCTCGCTGCCGATCCGGGGCCTCGAAGGCGACCTGCCGGTGCGGTTCGCGCCGGACGGCGGCGCGGTTCCGGGCGACCGCATCGTCGGCATCCTGACCCCGGGCGAGGGCGTGACGATCTATCCGATCCAGTCGCCCTCGCTGAAGGCGTTCGACGACGAGCCGGACCGCTGGTTCGACGTGCGCTGGGAGATCGACCCGGATTCCAACGAGCGTTTCCCCGCGCGCATCATGGTTTCGGCCATCAATGAGCCCGGATCGCTCGCCAACATCGCGCAGGCTGTCGGCGAAACCCACGGCAATATCGACAACATCAAGATGGTGCGCCGGGGCAACGATGCCCACGACATGATGATCGACCTCGAAGTGTTCGACCTGAAGCATCTCAACCGCATCATCTCGCAGGTGCGCGTGCTGCCGACGGTCACCAACGTGGTCAGGGTCAACGGTTGACCCGCGGGCGGCGGCTTGCCGCCGCGGGATCTGCTCAACGCTTTGAATCCTGAGCGATTTCCTGTCGGTCTGATGAGGCCGTCAGATCGGAAAGCGCTCCAGGCCGATTTCCACCAACAGGACTGGACGGAGTTTGGGATGACGCGTGACGAGGTGCTCGGCGTGTTCCGCTCGTGCGGGGCGATCCTTGAAGGCCATTTCATTCTGAGTTCCGGCCTGAGGAGCCCGGTGTTCCTGCAGAAGGCGCGCGTCTTCATGCATCCGCCGGCGACGGAGACGCTGTGCAAGGCGCTGGCCGAGCGCGTGCGGGCCGAAGTGCCCGGCCCGATCGACTATCTGATCGGCCCCGCCGTCGGCGGCATCATTCCGGCCTACGAGACCGCCCGCCACATGGGCGTGCCGGCGGTGTGGGTCGAGCGCGAGGACGGCAAGTTCCGGCTGCGGCGGTTCGAGGTGGCGCCGGGCAGCCGCGTCGTCATCATCGAGGACATCGTCACGACCGGCCTCTCGATCCGCGAGACGGTGGAAGCCGCCCGCGCCATCGGGCTGGAGGTGGTGGCGGCGGCCTGCCTGATCGACCGTTCGGCGGGGAAGGCCGATGTCGGCGTGCCGCTGGTGGCGCTTGCGCAATATGAGGTGCCGGCTTATTCACCCGACGCGCTGCCGCCGGAACTGGCCGCCATTCCGGCGGTTAAGCCCGGCAGCCGCGGCCTGGCGTGACGGGCAGGCCG
>JAEZMP010000500.1 GCA_023442215.1 Pseudomonadota bacterium | reverse complement strand
CGCTTCAACTGGCCCACGGTCACGACGGCCTGAAGAACAAGCAGCCGGCGAACCGGCTGAACTGACCGCGAGAGCGGGATCGCGGCACGAGAAGCCGGTGCCGGATGGTGCCGGCTTCACCCCGTTCCGGAGCGGCGATCAGGAGGGACATGCCGTGCGCACGAAACTGTTGGCCGAAAACGGCGGGCTGAGGACATTCGCCGTCATTCTGGAGACCGGCGAGGAGGCCATGGCCACCCTGCAGACGTTCGCGGAGGCCGAGCGGCTCACCGCCGCCCACTTCACCGCCATCGGCGCGTTCAGCCGCGCCGTGATCAGCTATTTCGACTGGGAGCGGAAGGCCTATCTCGGCATCCCCGTGGACGAGCAGGTCGAGGTGGCCGCCTTCACCGGCGACGTCGCGGTCGATCCGCAGGGCCGTCCGGCGCTCCACGCCCATGTGGTGCTCGGCCGCCGCAGCGGCTCCGCGCTGGCCGGCCACCTGGCCGAAGCCTACGTCCGGCCCACGCTGGAGGTGATTCTGACCGAGACGCCGGCCCACCTCCACAAGGAACTCGACCCGGCAAGCGGCCTCGCGCTGATCCGTCCGTGAACCGGCATCCGGCATCGCCGGTGTCGATGCCGGGCCGGGGGTTCTGCCGGATATCCGAATCGAATGACTTCGCCGTTGCGGGCGCGCCGGTGCCTCACCACCCTCAGGCGATGGACGGCATCGAACGACCGTCGGGCTGAGGAGGAGACCCATCATGATCATCGACAGGTTCCGGCTGGACGGCCGCACGGCCCTCGTCACCGGCGGCGGCCGGGGCATCGGCCTTGCCATCGCGAAGGCGTTCGCCGAGGCGGGCGCCATGGTCCTGATCGCCGAACTGGACACGGAGACGGGCGCGGCGGCCACCGCCGAGATTGCCGGCAGCGGCGGCAGGGCGGCATTCGTGCCGCTCGACGTGGCGGATTCCGCCGTTGTCCGGGCTGCCGCGGCGGGCGTGCTCGCCCAGCACGGCGCGGTGGACATCCTCGTCAACAATGCCGGCATCTGCCTCAACGCCACCGCGCTCGAGACCACCGACGAGATCTGGCGCCGGCAGATGGCCGTCAATCTCGACGGGCTGTTCTTCTGCTGCCGCGAGTTCGGCCGCGCCATGGTCGAGCGCGGGCGGGGTGCCATCGTCAATCTTGCCTCGATCGCCGGCGTCATCGATATCAGGCCGCAGCACCACATCGCCTATTCCGCGTCCAAGGCCGCGGTCGCGCAGGTCTCGCGGGTGCTCGCGGCGGAATGGGCGCGCTCCGGCGTCCGGGTGAATGCCATCGCCCCGGGCTATGTCGCGACCGAGATGCCGCTCGCCGCAACGCGCAGCGATCCGGGCATGGTCGAGGCGTGGATGTCGATGGTGCCGCGCGGGGATTTCATCCAGCCGGACGAGATCGCGGCCGCCGCGCTTTTCCTCGCCAGCGACGCCGCCAGCGCCGTGACCGGCCACCTGATGATGGCGGATGCGGGCTATACCGTCTGGTAGCGCGTGAGAAGACGGCGTGGCCGCGGTCACACCACGGTCGCGAGCCGCTCGGCGCACACCGCGAGGGTTTCCTCCGCCGGGCGAAGCCACCAGTCGGCGGCGGAGAAAATCTCGACCTCCACCGCGCCGTCGTAGCCCGCCCCTTCCACCGCTGCCCGGATCGCGGGGATGTCGATCACCCCGTCGCCCATCATGCCGCGGTCGTTCAGCATGTCGCGTGTCTCGCGCCGCCAGTCGCAGACGTGGAAGGCGAGCAGCCGCCGGTCCGCTCCGGCCCGGGCGATGTCGCGGAAGAGGTTCGGATCCCACCACACATGGTAGACGTCGACCGCCACGCCCAGCACCGGCGCCTCGTCGGGCGCAGGCTCCAGCGCGGCGCAGAGGTCGAGCGCCTGTTCGAGCGTGTTCAGGCAGGCGCGGTCGGCCGCATACATCGGATGCAGCGGTTCGAGCGCGAGCCTCACGCCCGCGCCCCGGGCGTGGTCGGCGAGGGCGGCGATCCCGTCCCGCACCTGTTCGCGGGCGCCGGGAAGGTCCCGGCTGCCCTCCGGCATCCCTCCCACCACCATCACGAAGCAGGAGGCGCCGAGGATCGCCGCCTCGTCGATCGCCCGCCGGTTGAGGTCGAGCCCGGCGCGGAAGGCTTCCGGCGTCGCCGCCGGGATGTCGGTGCTGCGGCAATAGCCGGAGACGGCGAGCCCGGCATCGCGGATGGCGCGGGCGACCGCCGCCACGTCCTCGCCGGCGAGCTCCCGCCGCCAGGGTGCGATGGCGCCGAAGCCGGCGCGCGCGATCGCCTCGATGCTGTCGCGGATGGGCGCGCGAAAGCCGAGCGTCGCGGTGTTCATTGCGCGCTCACGCGGGGTGGATAGAGCGCGCATCACCGCGCATCCACGCCGTGCAGAGCGAGCAACGCGCGCATCCGCGCCGCCGCGAGATCGGGATCGCGCAGCAGGCCGGCGGCATCGGCAAGACGGAACACTTCGGCGAAATAGCCGATGGAACGCTGCGCCTGCGCACCCCCGAGCATGGTGAAATGCGACTGGAAGCCGTTGAGCCAGGCGAGGAACACGATGCCGGTCTTGTAGGCGTATGTGGGCGCGCGGAAGATGCAGCGCGAAAGCGGCACGGTCGGCGCCATCAGGCGGTCGTAGCCGGCCTCGTCGCCGCGGGCGAGCGCCGAAAGTGCCAGCGACGCCGCCGGCGCGATGGCGTCGAAGATACCGAGCAGCGCGTGGCTGTGGCCCTCTCCGTCGCCCTTGATGAGGGCGGGATAGTTGAAGTCGTCGCCGGTATACATCTTCACGCCGTCCGGCAAGCGCCGGCGAAGCGCGATCTCGGCCTGGTCGTCGAGAAGCGAGATCTTGATGCCGTCGACCTTCGCGGCCGAGGCGCCGATGATGCCGACGACCGTCTCCAGCGCCTCCCCGAACGTCGCCGCGCCCCAGTAGCCGGCGAGCGCCGGATCGAACGCCTCGCCGAGCCAGTGCAGGATGACAGGCCGGTCGGCGGCGGCGAGCACGCGGCGATAGACCGTCTCGTAGTCGCCGGCGTGGCGGGCGACGCGGGCGAGCGCGCGGCTCGCCATCAGGATCACCCGGCCGCCGAGCGCCTGCACCGCGTCGAGCTGCTGCAGGTAGGCGGCGACGACACCGTCGATGTCGCGGATATCGGCGGGATCGACGTGATCGGTGCCGACACCGGAGAAGACGGAGGCGCCGGGAACGTCACGCAACTCGGCGACGGTGCGACCGATCAGGTCCAGCGCCGCCGGCCAGGAGAGCCCCATGCCGCGCTGGGCGGTATCCATCGACTCGGCGATGCCGAGCCCGAGCCCGGCGAGATGGCGGCGATAGGCGAGGGTCGCGTCCCAGTCGATGGCGACCGCCTTCGCCGGCTCCACGGTCGCCAGCGGGTCCGCGACGACATGGGCGGCAGAGAACACCACGCGGGTGAACGGCGCCGCGGGCGCCTCGAACGGCAGCGCATGGCCGCTCAAGCGGTAGGGCGCGAGCGTGCCGTCGGCCTGGGGCAGGTGCAGGACCGGCTTCGAGAGGGTGGCGTCGAGGAGCGTCATGATCGGGCCTTTCGGCGAAGGGCGTCAGAATCGGGGGATGGTGAGGCCACCGTCGGCCTGGATCGTCTGCCCGGTGGCGAAGGCGAGCCGCCCGGTTGCGAGCGCGACGACGATCCCGGCGATGTCCTCCGGCTGGCCCATGCGCGG
>JAEZMP010000457.1 GCA_023442215.1 Pseudomonadota bacterium | reverse complement strand
CGAGTTCGAAGCCGAGGCCGGCGCTGCTGGCTTCCGTCAACAGCAGCATCAGCGCGCCGATGGACAGTGCGGCGAGGATGGCGCCGGCGAGATCGACCGAGCCGCGCTTCAAGGCGACTTCCTCGTGCAGGAACAGAGTGTAGCCAAGCACCGCGGCGACGCCGATGGGCACGTTGATCCAGAAGATCCACGCCCAGTTCACATTGTGGACGATGATGCCGCCGAGCAGCGGGCCGATCACCGCCGAAACCGCCCAGACGCTGGCGAGCCATCCCTGAATCTTGCCGCGCTCGCGGCCGGGATAGAGATCGGCGATCACCGTCATCGCCGCCGGCTGGAGCGCGCCGGCGCCGATGCCCTGCACCAGCCGGAAGGCGACGAGCGACACCATCGACCACGCGAAGCCGGCCAGCACCGAGCCGAGCAGGAAGATGGCGATGCCCGCGATCACCACCGGCTTGCGGCCGTAGAGATCGGCGAGCTTGCCGAACACCACCGTCAGCGCGGTCTGGGTGAGGAGATAGGACGAGAACACCCAGCTATAGAGCGACAGGCCGCCGAGATCGGCGACGATCTGGGGCATCGCGGTCGCGACGATGGTGGCCTCGAACGCCACCATGGACATCGACAGCATGATGGACGCCAGGACAACCCAGCGGACCGTCTTTCCGGACTTGCGTGACAGGGGCATCGGAGGATCGTATCGGGCCGGCTTCGGACGTCGGGACGGCCGGGCTTCGCGGACATCTGGACGTCAAGGCTTCGGGAGGCGCCGGCGCGTCCGGAGCGGGCGGGCCGGCGGCCCGCACCTTCGTGCGTCGTGTCGGATGCTTATACGCCCGATCGCGGGAAAACGTTGCAGGGGGATGGGGAATTTTTGGAGGGCAGGCAACAGCAGCGATATGATCATAGATCTTTCAATATAGATTAGGAACTAGCTCCGTTTTCGATGTAGGCTATAGAATACGGACATCTTTGTATCCTTCGCGAGATGCTTCTGGAAAAAAGGAAGGTGACGTTGACTATCCGAAAATCCAAGAGCCTCAGCTTGTCGCACTATTAATTTATTAATCTGTTTCCAACCCTGCCTATATACGTTCGCCTGAGTTTCCATAAAATGGCCCCTTAAGTTAACCGCTATGAACGACTTTCTCGGACTAATTGGCAGCAACCAAAGACTATCGGGGCGCCCGAGTAAATTTCTAATTAAAGGTCTATCTGACGTCAAAAAGTAACCATCGCGAGGCGCAGAAACAAAACCCCACGTCATATTCATTAAACTTTCAACAGATCTTTGGCTATTAATAATTTTAGGAATGTGATTTAATGCCATATTCTCGATAAAATTCGGTCCAAGCGATATAATATAATCACTAAATTCATCAGGATCCGAAGATGATTTTAAGCGGGCGTATTTCTCTCGCTCTATATCAGATGATATTAAGAATTCTTTCTTATATATTTCTTTGAATGCATCTACATCTTTCGGATGCCTTAGAAATAAAGACATGACAAACATCGCCCAAGCCTGCCGTAACTCCTGCCGTTCAATCTGCCCTCCGTCTTCTATAATTTCGAGGGCCATCGACGCCCGCGTATCAACTCCCAAAAAGAATATTTGCTCTATATAGTGTACCATTTTGGGCGAAATGCCCGCCAAATCATAAAGACCACGACACCAAGCGGTTGCCTTTGGCGGTTTCATATGAGGCTTAACATCACGGCTTTTTGGATTTGGACGACTGAATTCGACGAGCTTTCCATTTATCGCCCATCTTTTTAAATAGAAGACGGGTATATAATGCTGCTTAATCACTTTTTGCATGAATTTTACCTCGCCACTCACCCCCTCCCATCCAGCCCCCGCAGCGCGCCGTAAAGCTCGGGGCGGCGGTCGCGGAAGAGGCCCCAGGCGGCGCGGCGGGTGGTGGCGGCGTCGAGGTCGAAGGTGGCGGTGAGGATGGCTTCGCCTTCGCGCCCGGCGACGGCGGCAAGGGCGCCGGAGGGGTCGGCGATGAAGGACGAGCCATAGAAGGTGATCTCCGTGCCGCTCGCCACGCGCTCCACCCCGACGCGATTGGCGGCGGCGACCGGCATCAGGTTGGCGCCGGCGTGGCCGCGCATCGTCACCTGCCAGTGGTCACGGGAATCGAGGCTGGGGTCGCCCGGCTCCGAGCCGATGGCGGTCGGATAGAGCAGCATCTCGGCGCCCTGGAGCGCCATCGCCCGCGCGGCCTCAGGGAACCACTGGTCCCAGCAGATCGCGAGGCCGATGCGGCCGAACCGGGTGTCGAACACCTGGAAGCCGGTGTCGCCCGGGCTGAAATAGAACTTCTCCTCGTAGCCCGGCCCGTCGGGAATATGCGACTTGCGGTAGATTCCCGCGACGGAGCCGTAGGCGTCCACCATGACGGCGGTGTTGAAATAGGCCTGGTTGGCGCGCTCGAACACGCTGACCGGAACGACAATGCCGAGTTCGGCGGCCAGCGCCCGGAAGTGCGCGACGGTCGGGTGCCCTTCCAGCGGGCGGGCGCGTGCGAAATGCACCGCGCTCTCCTCCGCGCAGAAATAGGGCCCCTCGAACAGTTCCTGAACCAGCACGACGTTGGCGCCGCGGCCGGCGGCCTCGCGCACGAGGCGCTCGGCCGTGGCCACGTTGGCGCCGACATCGTCGACACAGGCGAACTGCACGACGCCGAGGGTGACCGGACGGGCCATCATTCGCCCTCGAAGCCGGTGAGCACCCCGACGGCGTTGACCGCGATCTCCGCGACCGCATAGCCACCTTCCATCACGAACAGCGTCGGCAGCCCGAGTTCGGCGATGCGCCGGCCTATCTTCGGATAATCCGGCGTCTTCAGCAGGAAATGGCTGATCGGGTCCTTCTCGAAGGTATCGACCCCGAGGGAGACGACCACGACATCCGGCTTGTAGGCGGCGACCTTGCGGCAGGCATCGTCGAGCGCCGCGCCCCAGACGGCGTAATCGGTGCCGTGGGGCATGGGATAGTTGACGTTGAAGCCCTCGCCCGGCCCCGAGCCGTGCTCGTCGGCATGGCCGAGCAGGAAGGGATACTCGGTGAGCGGATCACCGTGGAGGTTCACGACCATGACGTCGGCGCGGGAATAGAAGATCTCCTGCGTGCCGTTGCCGTGGTGATAGTCGACATCGAGGATCGCCACCCGCGCGGCGCCGTTGTCGCGGAAATGCTGGGCGGCGGCGGCGGCATTGTTGACGTAGCAATAGCCGCCCATGAAGCGGCTGCCGGCGTGATGGCCCGGTGGACGGCAGAGTGCGAACGCGGCCGGCTCGCCCGCGCGCACGAGATCGGCCGCGGTGATGGCGGATTCCAGCGACGCCACGACGGCCGGATAGGTGCCGGCCACAATCGGCGCGCCGGTATCGAGCGAATAGAAGCCGAGCAGGCCGTCGATGGATTTCGGCGGCTTGTCCGCGCGCAGGCCC
>JAEZMP010000433.1 GCA_023442215.1 Pseudomonadota bacterium | reverse complement strand
AGAAGACGATGCGCATCTCTTTGCGGGCCGGGGAGCGCATCTTCATCAATGGTGCGGTGCTCAGGGCGGAACGCAAGGCGACGTTCGAACTGCTGAATGATGCGACCTTCCTGATGGAGAGTCATGTCCTGCAGGTCGAGCAGACCACGACCCCCTTGCGGCAGCTCTATTTCACTGTGCAGGCAATGCTGATCGATCCGCGCAACGCGGGCAAGGCCCGGGCGCTGTTCGACGAGATGATCGAGCCGCTTCTGGCCACCTTCAAGAACGAGACCATCCGGAACGAGCTGCAGGAAATCCGAAAGCTGGTGGCGAACGGACGGACGTTCGAGGCGCTGCGGGTCATCCGCGGCCTCTATCCGCTGGAGGAATCGATTCTCGAAGGCGATCTGGAGCGAGCGTCCAAGGTCGCCTGACGGCGTCGGCGGGCAACATTCACGGCAAGCAACATTCACGGAACGTGGCGGCGGCCGAGGAATGCCGCAGGGCAAGGACAAGGTCCGATGAGCGATCTCACGGTCAACAGCACGGCGACAGCCACCAGCGCGTCGAAGTCGTCATCTTCGTCCTCGGCGGCGGGCACTTCCGCCTCGACGCTCGACTACGATGCCTTCCTCAAGCTGCTCATCGCGCAGATGAAGAACCAGGATCCCACGAACCCGATGGACTCGTCTGAATACATCGCGCAGCTCGCGACCTTCTCGCAGGTCGAGCAGACGATGAAGACGAACACCAAGCTCGATTCGCTGCTGACGTCCTCCGCGATCTCGCAGGCCGAGGGGCTGGTCGGCCGGACGGTGTCGTCGGACGACGGCAAGGTGACCGGCGAGGTCAAGTCGATCAAGATCACCGACGACGGGCCGCTCGCCACCCTCAGCACGGGCGACAAGCTCCTGATCAAGTCTGGCGTCACGGTCGCCTGACGATGAACGAGGCTGATGCGATCGACCTCGTCCAGTCCGCGATCTGGACGATCATCGTGGCGGCTGCGCCGGCCGTCGGTGCGGCGATGCTGGTGGGTATCGCGATCGCGCTGATCCAGGCGCTGACGCAGATCCAGGAAATGACGCTGACCTTCATTCCGAAGATTCTCGTCATCTTCGCCGTCGCCGCGGTGACGGCGTCGTTCATCGGGGCGCAGATCTTCGCGTTTACCGAAGAAGTCTACGGCTGCATCAGCACGGGGTTCTAGCCCGGAGTTCAGCGCCGGCTCCGCCGCAGTGGGCGGCGGACGGCGCCAGCCGGTTGGACCGAGCCGGCGCACGGTGAAGAGACGAGAAGGCAGGACGAGCAAGCATGGCCGACATCACGCCGAGCGTGTCCGCCCCGACAACCGAGCGCAAGTCGCTGCGCGACATCGCGTTCGCCGGCGGCATCACCGCCATTCTGCTGATTCTCTTCCTCCCGATTCCGACATTCATCATCGATGTCGGCCTCGCCTTCTCGATCGCGCTTTCGATCCTGATCCTCATGGTGGCGCTCTGGATCCAGAAGCCGCTGGAGTTCTCGTCGTTCCCGACCGTGCTCCTCATCGCGACCATGCTGCGCCTCGCACTCGGCATCGCGACCACGCGCCTCATCCTGTCCCACGGCGACCAGGGCATCTCGGCGGCAGGCCACGTCATCGAGGGCTTCTCGATGTTCGTCATGAGCGGCGATTTCGTCATCGGCATCGTGGTGTTCCTGATCCTCGTTACCGTCAATTTCCTGGTGATCACGAAGGGCGCGACGCGCATCGCCGAGGTCGGAGCGCGCTTCACCCTCGACGCCATCCCCGGCAAGCAGATGGCGATCGATGCCGATCTCGCGTCGGGGCTCATCGACGACAAGACGGCCCAGGCCCGCCGCCGCGAGCTGGAGGAGGAAAGCGCCTTCTTCGGCTCCATGGACGGTGCCTCGAAGTTCGTGCGCGGCGAGGCGGTGGCGAGCCTGATCACCATCGCGGTGAACATCTTCGGTGGCATCATCATCGGCACGACACGCCACGGCATGCCGCTCGCCGAAGCCGCGGACGTGTTCACGCGGCTGTCGGTGGGCGACGGCCTCGTCTCGCAGATCCCGGCCCTGATCGTGTCGCTGGCCGCCGGCCTGCTGGTTTCCAAGGGAGGCACGCGCGGCTCGGCGGAGCAGGCCGTATTCGGGCAACTCGGCGGTTATCCCCGCGCTCTGTTCGTCGCCTCCTGCCTCATGTTCATGATGTCGATCGTCCCGGGAATGCCGACGGTTCCGTTCGCGACCCTCGGGCTCGCCATGGCGTTCGTCGCCTACACCATCCCGCGGCAGATCGCCCAGAAGAAGATGGTCGAGGATACCAAGCTGCGGGAAGAGAAGGCCAAGGCGATCGAAGACCAGCGGACGCGGGACGCGGTCAAGGATTCTCTCAAGGTCGATGAAGTCGAGATCAGCTTCGGCAAGCAGATTTCCGGCCATCTCAGCAAGTCGCATTCCGATCTGGCTCATCGTGTTGCCAAGATGCGCAAGAAATTCGCGCAACAATACGGATTCGTCGTTCCTGACATCAAGATCGGCGAGAACCTGTCGGTCCCCTCGAAGAGCTACCAGATCAAGATCCACGGCACCGTCGTGGCCGAGCAGGCCCTGCGGCTGAACGAATTCCTGGTCATCGTCGGCGACGACAAGAAGCCGGATCTGCCCGGCGACGAAGTGCGCGAGCCGGCTTTCGGCATGCGGGCGATGTGGATCTCGGAAGCCTATGGCGGTGAAATCCGGCGGGCCGGCTTCACGCCGGTCGACAATCTCTCGGTGGTGCTGACGCACCTGAGCGAGGTCATCCGCAACAACCTCGCGCAGCTT
>JAEZMP010000382.1 GCA_023442215.1 Pseudomonadota bacterium | reverse complement strand
CGATCACGCACATCGTCCATCGCGAAAACCGAAACCGCCCGGGCCTTTCGGACGGGGCGGCGCAACCCCTATTGCTGATTCTCGGGCACGAGGAACTTCGGCGGCTTGTTCTTCGGCGCGTTCGTCGTCCCCTGATTCTGGGGCGACGCGCCGCTCGGCGGCGGGATCCGGCGCACCTGAGGCGGCGGCGGAGCAGCCGGACGCGGCGGCACCATCGCCTGCGGCGGGCGCGGCGGCACAGGCATTGCCGCGGGAGGCCGCGGGGCACCGGGCGGGTTGTTCCAGGCCGGGTTGTTGGGCCGGGGACCGCCGGGATTGTTCCAGCCGCCGGGAGGCGGAGGCGGCGGGCCGCCCTGATTGTTCCAGCCGGGCGGACGGTTATGCGGATTGTTCCAGCCGGGATTGTTCCACCCGCCCGGCGGCGGGGGTGGCGGCGGCGGCGGCCCGCCGGGGTTCCAGCCGGGATTGTGCCATCCGCCGGGGGGCGGAGGCGGCGGTCCGCCCGGTCCGTACCCGCCACCCGGCGGGCGCCAGTTCGGCGGCGGCGGGCGGTTCGGATTGTTCACCCACCACGAGCGCTCTCCGTACCACGGCCGGGACTGGTAATAGTTGTCCCAGTAGTTCCCGACGCTGAAGCCGATGATCGGCAAGCCGAGCGCGGTGGCGTAGGAAGGAATCTCGACCATCTGGTTCTGGTAGGCGGCCTGCAGATACTTGCCGGACATCCACCCGCGACTGCCGCCCCACGCGACGTCGCACCAAGTATAGCCGCTGACGCAGCCGAAGATCGCGACGCTGGCGTTCTTCTGCACCATGCCGACGGCGGGATATTGCGTGCCCGGGCCCGCGCGCAGGTAGACGTTGCCGGTTGAATATCCGGCCGTCTGCGCCGACGCGGCGGTCGGCGCCAATGCGAACGCGGCCGCCACGAACGCTCCGGCGGCCCAATGCCGTGCTGTCATCGTCTCCTCCTGCAGGCGGTGCCCTGGCCCGTTCAGCCCGGCCGGGCGGACGCCTCTTCGTCGTCCGGCACGGGCGTCATCCGCTTCGCAAAGCGGTCCAGTGCCTCCGGACAAGCATAAGTACGCAGCAGCACCCCAATCGGTTCGATTCCGTGGCAATCGGAGCACGATTATCCCGTCCGAACGGCGAGGCCGGCGATCACCGCCTCGCGCCAGCGACCCGGTGCCTACCGCTCAGGCCAGAAGCAGCCCACGGCTCCACGGCTCGGCGTGGCTGCTGCGGTGCAGGTGTCGGTGCGCGGGGGTCGAGGCGCCGTCGCGGGTGAGATCGGCGCCATAGACGAAGCGATGCTTCTGCGGGCCGCGATCGTTCATCATCCTGTCCATCGGCCGGCCGTGCAGGCCGCGCCGGGCCGCGATCACGAGGCCGAACAGGGCGGGCGAGACGATATGAGCCATGACCCTACTCCTTCTTCAACACTGTGGTCCGGTCCGCCGACCATGTCCGAAGCGTCCCGCTTCCGCCACGGCTCCGGCGGCATGGCGGTTATGCGCAAAACTCATGCAGTCGTTGACGAGTCGTTAGCCGACATCAGGGTGTCGACGCATGCGACTGCCTTTCAGATGGGCATTTGCCTGCGAAACAGGCGAATTCGCGGATCGCAAGGTGCGACGCGCCCGCTTCATTTGCGGCTGGCGCACGCTCGGCCCGGCATTGAAGCGCGGCGGGCGACGGCGTAAAACCGCGGCATGTTCCAGACATTCGACGATATCGCTGATCCCACCCTCGGTGCCGGCCGCCTCGCCCGCCTGCGCACGCGGCTCGCGGCCGACGGCCTCGACGGCTTCCTCGTGCCGCGTTCGGACGAGCATCAGGGCGAATATGTCGCCCGGTCGTCCGAGCGTCTGGCATGGCTCACGGGCTTCACAGGCTCGGCCGGCATGGCCGTGGTGTTGCCGGAGATTGCCGCGATCTTCGTCGATGGCCGCTATACCCTTCAGGTCCGCGATCAGGTTGACGTCGCCGCGTTCGAGCCCCGGCACCTCATCGAGGAACCGCCGCCGCAGTGGCTGGCGCGCCACCTGAAGCCGGGCATGCGCATCGGCTACGACGGCATGCTGCACACCGTCGCCGGGGTTCGCCGCTTCAAGGCGGCCTGCGAGGCCGCCGGGGCGATGCTGGTCGCCGTCGAAGCCAATCCGCTCGATGCGGTGTGGACGGACCGGCCCGCGCCCCCGCTCGGTGCCGTCATCCTCCAGCCCATTGAGCTTGCAGGCGAAACGGCCGCTGCCAAGCTCGCGATGATCGAGGCGCTCGTCGCCGAAGCCGGTGCCGACAGCGCGGTGCTGACGCTGCCGGATTCGGTCGCATGGCTTTTCAACATCCGCGGCGCCGACATCGAGCACAATCCCGTGCCGCTGTCGTTCGCGGTGGTGCGCCGGGGCGCCCGGCCGCAGCTCTTCATCGATGGGCGCAAGCTTTCCAATGCGGTCCGTGCCGCGCTGGAAGATGTGGCGGAGATCGGCGAGCCCGATGCATTCATGCCCGCCCTGGACGAGGCCGGACGCGGCGGTGCCCGCGTTCTGCTCGATCCCGACTGGGTCGCGGAAGCGATCCGCGTGCGTCTTGCCGGCGCCGGCGCGAAGATCGTCGAGGGCCGCGATCCGGTGCTGCTGCCGAAGGCGGTGAAGAACGCGGCGGAGATCGCCGGCACGCGCACCGCGCACCTGCGCGACGGTGCCGCCGTCGCGCGCTACCTCGCGTGGCTGGACCGCACCACCGCCGCAGGCGATCTCGATGAGATCGGTGCCGTCGAGGCGCTGGAGCGCTTCCGCGCGGAGACCGGCCTTCTTCGGGACATCTCGTTTCCCAGCATCTCGGGCGCGGGGCCGAACGGCGCCATCGTGCATTACCGCGTCAGCCGCGCGACGAACCGGGCCCTTCGGCGTGGCGAGCTGTTCCTGATCGATTCCGGCGCGCAGTATCAGGACGGCACCACGGACATCACCCGCACCGTGCCTGTCGGTGAGCCCACGGCCGAGATGCGCGATCGCTACACCCGCGTGCTGGCGGGGCATGTGGCCGTGGCGACGGCGCGGTTCCCGGTCGGCACCACCGGCGCCCAACTCGATCCCCTGGCGCGGCTGCCGCTGTGGCAGGCGGGTCTCGATTTCGACCACGGCACCGGCCACGGCGTCGGCGTGTACCTGTCGGTGCACGAGGGGCCGCAGCGCATCGCCAAGGCCGGCAGCGCCACCCCGCTCGAGCCCGGCATGATCGTCTCCGACGAGCCGGGCTACTACAAGACCGGCGCCTATGGCATCCGCATCGAGAACCTGCTGCTCGTGA
>JAEZMP010000365.1 GCA_023442215.1 Pseudomonadota bacterium | reverse complement strand
GCTGCCGGCGGTCTCGGCGGCCGGGAAGGTGCCGACCGGCCCTGCCCCGCCCGGTGTGGGCGGAGCGGCTTCGGGTTGGGCGGAGAACCCGCCCGCCGACAGCGCGGCGACATCGGTGCCGGCGCCGCCCGCGGGCGGGGTGCCCTCGAGCGAGGATTTCTTCATCGGCTTGGCCGGCGCGCCACCCTTGCCGCCTTCGAGCTGCTGGAAGCGGAACTCGTTGAGCTCCTGCATCTGCTGGATCTGCTGCTGCAGCTGCATGATCTGGTGACTGAGCTGCTCGATCTGCCCGTTCAGCGCGCGCATCTGGCTCTCGGTCGAATCGAGCCGGACCGACATGTTGCTGAGCTGGTTCGCCGTGTTGTTGTTGCCGAAAAGCTGCGCCGAAGCGCCGCCGGCCGAAAGGAACAACCCGGCTGCCGCAAGGATAGCCGCCGCCGAACGGCGATAACCTGCACGCCGTGCCGAACGCACGGTCGCCCTTCCCGCGGAGACGCCCCCAGGCCGGGCACACCCCTGCTCGCCCGCAGGCCCCTGCCCGGGCAGAGCCGCCGCCCGCATTCCGCCAAATACCGCCACCATTGCCTCGTTACCCCTTGGACCCCTGTCCGGTTGAATGAACGACCCGATCGGGCAACGGTCCGGCATTTTAATCAAGAGCGATTTGTGTCGCCGCGGCGCAGCGTCCGGCGCGTCGGCGGAGGTTTCCGAGCCTGCAGGCGTTCAAGCGTGCGGGCCCTCCGCCCACCGGCAGGGTCCATGTCGCAACCGATGGACCATTAAGACTTCATCAATCGAATCGGACTTGGTCCAAAGTTTGTTCGCGCGAGGTCACTCAGCCCTGGGAGGCGCGCAGGCCGACCGTCGCCACGCCCGCCCCGATCAGGAGGCCTCCGCCCACCTTGTTGACGAGGCTGAGCACGCCGGGCCGCCGGATCGCACGGCGCGCCCGCGAGGCGAGCAGCGCGTAGCCGATCACGTTCGCGAAGGCGAGCACGATGAAGGTGGCGCCGAACACCAGCATCTGAGGCAGGAACGGCGCGGAGCGGTCGAGAAACTGGGGCAGGAACGCGACGAAGAAGATGATGCCCTTCGGGTTGAGGGCGGTTACCAGCCACGCATGGGCCAGCATGCGTAGCGCGCCCGAGCGGTCGGTGCGCGGGGTGGCGTCCGCCAGGCCGCCGGCCCGCCACAGCTTGATGCCGAGCCACACGAGATAGGCCGCACCGATCCACTTCACCGCGGTGAAGACGGTCGCCGACGCGGCGAGGACGGCACCGAGCCCGGCGAGCGACAGGGTCATGGCCGTGAAATCGCCCAGCGCGACGCCGATCGCCATCGGCAACGTGGTCCGCCAGCCCTGCCCGAGGGCATAGGAGACCACGAGCAGGACGGTCGGACCGGGGATCAGGACGAGCACGGCGGACGCGCCGGCAAACGCGACCCAGGACGTCCAGGCGACCGGAAATAACTCAAGCATCGCAAGCTCCCTGCCTCTTCGGGCTCGCGCGCGAACGCCGCGGCAGAAGCCCGAGGCGGAGCATAGCCGGTTCCGCCGGTACCGGAAACAGAAGGGGCCGCGGGCCGGGATCCGGCGCGGCGGCCCGCGAAGGGCTACGAGCAGAAGGCCGCGCGGCTCGTCACCGATCCGCGACGGCCCGCATCCGCGATCAGCTGCCGGCGCCGTTCAGCACCGTCACCGCGCGGCGGTTCTGCGACCAGCACGACTCGTCGTCGCACACCGCGACCGGGCGTTCCTTGCCGTAGGAGATCGTCCGCATGCGGTTGGCGGCGACGCCGCGGCTGGCGAGATAGTTGCGGGTGTTGGTGGCGCGGCGGGCGCCGAGCGCGAGGTTGTACTCGCGGGTGCCGCGCTCGTCGGCGTGGCCTTCGATCGTCACCGTGTACTGGGTGTAACGGTTCAGCCACTGCGCCTGACGGTCGAGCGTGGCGCGCGCGGCGTCGGACAGGTCCGTCTGGTCGACGAGGAAGAACACGCGGTCGCCGACATTGACGACGAAGTCCTGCGGCGAGCCGGGGGTCGCGGTACCGGCGTTGGTCACGGACTGCTGGTTCTTGTCGGCGCAGGCCGCGACGGCGAGCACGCCGGCGAAGGCAGCAGCGAACTTGAAGGCGCGGGCGTGCGCCAGGGTGGCGATCATGTCAGGGTCACTCCTTAGAATGCCGGGGCCGGCAGCGCACTGTCCAACAACCGGAAACAAGCCGCGCGTCTCGATGGTTAATCCGTGAGAAGCCGGCCCGGGTCAAGACGGCAGCGGCCGAAAGCGGCGGCCGCTGCGCAAAAGGGTTCGAGCGTGTCAATCGAGCGACGGTGACCACGCCGGATCGGAGGCGAAACCGGGTGTCGGCACGCGCTGCTCCATGCGGCCGGTGACGTCGACGGACCAGAGCTGCGGGCCGCCATTGGCGCCGCCGGTGTCGCGGAAGAACATCAGCACGCGGCCGTTCGGCGCCCAGGTCGGCCCCTCGTTGTGGAAGCTCGACGACAGGATGCGCTCGCCGGAGCCGTCCGGCTTCATCACGCCGATCTGGAACTGGCCAGCGGTCTGCTTGGTGAAGGCGATCAGGTCGCCGCGCGGCGACCAGACCGGCGTCGAGTAGCTGCCGTCGCCGAACGAGATGCGGTTTCCGCCGCCGCCGCTGGCCGGCATCACGTAGAGCTGCGGCTTGCCGCCACGGTCGGACGCGAACACGATCTGCGATCCATCCGGCGAGTAGCTCGGGCTGGTGTCGATGGCCGGCGTGCTGGTCAGACGCGTGGTGGCGCGGCTGCGCAGATCCATCACATAGAGGTTGGCGTTGCCTTCCTGCTGCAGGCTCATGATGACCTTGCTGCCGTCGGGCGAGAACCGCGGGGCGAACGTCATGCCCGGGAAGTTGCCGAGGATGGAGCGCTGGCCGGTTTCCAGATTCAGCAGGTAGACCTGCGGGTCCGCCTTGCCGTAGCTCATGTAGGTGAGCTCCTGGTTGGTCGGCGAGAACCGCGGCGTCAGCACCAGGCTGCTGCCGTCGGTGAGATAGCGCACGTTGGCGCCGTCCTGATCCATGATGGCGAGGCGCTTGACGCGGTTGATCTTCGGCCCGGTCTCGGACACGAAGGCGACGCGGGTGTCGAAATAGCCCTTCTCGCCGGTCAGCCGCTGATAGATGGCATCGGCGATGATGTGGCCGAGGCGACGCCAGTTGGCGGCCGTCGTGGTGAATTGCTGGCCGGCCATTTGCTCGCCGGCGAACACATCCCACAGGCGGAAGTTGGCCTGGAGATTGCCGCCCACCGACTCGACCGAGCCGACCACCAGCGCCTGGGCGTTGATCGCTCGCCAGTCCGCGAACTGAGGCGCGGCATTGGGATCCGAGATCTTCTGGATGTACGAGGCCGGGTCGACCGGACGGAACAGGCCGGTGCGGGCGAGATCGTTGCTGATGACGGCGGTGATCTGCGCGCCGATATCGCCCTGGCTCAGGAAGTTCGGCAGCGCGATCGGCAGCGGCTCGACGGTGCCCTGTGTCACGTCGATCTCGACCAGCGCCGATGCCGGCTGCGCAAAACCGAGCGCGAGCGCGGCCGTGGCTGCGGCAACCATGGCGAACCGCCGGGCGGCGCGCAGCGCGTCCAGCCCCACGCCGGCAAAAGCCGTCCCGGGTCCGGTCCGTCGAAGCCCTTCGGCGGAACGCGGCAACACCGCTGCGAGATGAGTGGTCATGGTGAAGCTGTCCCCGAGAAGTTTGCGTATCGAACGTTCAAGCTGTTGAGGCCCTCCCCGCGCAGGCACGGCCCGCGGCACGGAGGAGGCGAATGGCTCTTTGGAAGCGAATGGTCTTGGCGGAAGGCCGGATCAGCCCCCGATCATCTCCCGCGGATCGAAATTCACGATGACATCCTTCCAGGTGTCGTATTTCTCAAGCGGCAGCTTGTAGGGCTGGCATTTCAGCACCGCAACGCGCGCGCTCAGCACCGCCGACTGGAACGCCGGATTGCCGCTCGAGTTCACGACCTTCGGCGTGCCGAGGAGCGTTCCATCGGGGTTCAGGTGGATTTCCAGCCGCACCACGAGGTCGTTCGCATCCATCACGCCGCCCTCGAAGCGCCAGCACTGGGCGATCTGGCCGCGCAGGGCGTCGAGTTCGGTCTGGCTCAGCTTGCCGCTGCCCTTGCCCTTGGGTGCACCGAGAGCGACGGGGTCTTTCGCCGATGCCGTACCACCGCCCGACGGTTTGTCCTTGTTCAGAAGCGCGGCGATGTCGTCCGAGAAGTTCTTGGTCTCGGCCTTGTCCGGCTTCTGCGCGGTATCTGTCTTCTTGGCGTCTGACTTCGGCGTCGGCTTCGGCGGCGTCGGCTTGGCCTGCGGCACCACGGGTTTCGGCGGCGCCGGAGTGGCGTTCGCCTGCTGCTGGGCGTCCTGAGGCGCCTCCTGGGGCGCGGGATCGGGCGTCGGCTCGGGCGGAGCCGGATCCGGCGTCTCGGCCGGAGGGGGCGGCGGCTCGGCAGACGCCTTCGCGGCCGCCTGCTGCTCGGCGGGCGGAGGAGGCGGCGGGGTCGGATCGGTGACCGGCGCGGGATCGGGCGACGGCGGCGGCGGCGGTGCCTCGGTCGCCGGCGTCACGGCACGCTCGGACGGCTTCGGCGTCGGGGGCGCGTCGAGCGTCTTCGTCGCGTCACCCACATCCTCGCCGGGACGGTCCTTGTGCGCGGTCTCGACAGGCGACGCCTGCGCGGCATCGGTCTTCGGCGCGCTCTTGGAGCCCTTGTGGATGTTGGTGACGTCGGAGATCGGCACGAGATCGACCGGCAGCGCGTCGACCGGCGCGGACGGCAGCGCATCGGGCGACGGCAACGCGACCGTCAGCCATACGAGGATGGCGACGTGCGCAACGGTCGAAATGGTGGCTCCGGGATCGAGACGCATCGATCAGCCGCCCTGCTCCTCCAAGGTCACGAGACCGATGCGGCGGAAGCCCGCCGCACTCAGTCGTCCCATCACCTGCATGATGGTGCCGTAGTCAGAGCTCTTGTCGCCGCGCACGAAGATGCGCTCGTCATAGCCCTGCGTGGCGATGGCCTGCAGCTTAGGAACCAGTTCTTCCGCCGTGATCGGCGTGTCCTGGAGGAATATCTCGCCGTTCGGCTTGATCGAGACGGTGATCGGTTCCTGATCGTCCTGCATCGGCTTGGCACGCGATTGCGGCAGATCGATGGGAACGCCGACCGTCAGCAGCGGCGCGGACACCATGAAGACGATGAGCAGCACCAGCATCACGTCGACGAGCGGCGTGACGTTGATCTCGCTCATCACCCGGCGGCGATATCGACGGCGACGCCGTCCCCCGCCACCGCCGCCGCCCATGTCGACACCGGCACCCATGTCACATCCGCTCGTCGATCTGGCGCGACAGGATGGCTGCGAATTCGTCGGCGAAGCCTTCCATGCGCCCGCCGAGTTCGCCCACTTCCGCCGAGAGCTTGTTGTAGGCGATGACCGCCGGGATGGCGGCGACGAGACCGAGCGCGGTGGCGAACAGCGCTTCGGCGATGCCGGGCGCCACCACCGCGAGGTTGGTGTTCTTGGAGGCGGCGATCGCCTGGAACGACGTCATGATGCCCCACACCGTCCCGAACAGGCCGATGAACGGTCCGGCAGAGCCGACGGTCGCGAGCACGAGCAGCCGCCTTTCCAGCCGCTCCATCTCCCGCGCGATCGAGACGTTCATCACGCGGTCGATGCGCTGGGTGAGCGAAGCGAGCGCCGGACGCTGGCCCTCATGGCTTCGCTTCCACTCGCGCATCGCGGCGACGAACAGCGCGCCGAGGCCGGCATTCGCCCGGCCGGACAGGCTGCGATAGAGTTCTTCCAGCGACTGGCCGGACCAGAACGCCTCTTCGAACATGTTCATCTGCCGCCGCGTGCGGGTGATGAGCAGCTGCTTGTCGATGATGATCGCCCAGCACCAGATGGAGGCGAACAGCAGGCCCAGCATCACGACTTTCACGATGATGTGGGCCTGGAGGAACAGACCGATCAGCGAAATATCGCCGGTCGGAGCGGCGAGCGCTTCGCTGGCCACGTCAGCGGGATTCATGGTCTGGTCGACCTCGTGATGGTGGTCGTGAACAGGAACGTGTGTGGTGGGCGGCGATCCAGAACGGCCTATGGGACCGTTTCGGACCTGACCCGCCGCGTCGGCACCCTGACACGGCACGAGTCGGACCCGCGCCTAAAGAATCGAGGTCTGTGTTTCCCGTCAATCGTGTCGAAAATTGGATCTTGCGTCGAAATCGCACGTGCAATGGGCGCATGTGCTCCCGATGCCACGGCCGCCGCGCCGAATGCAGTGTTTCCTTGCGGCTCCGCTTCATTTCACCGTAGATGGCGAATCACGACCGCCCCGCCGCGGCGATCCATGCAGGGCAAGGGCTATGCTCGTTTCGATCCAGATTCTCCGGGCGATCGCCGCGCTGCTCATCGTCGTGCTGCACGCCTACATCTCGGTCGTGAACCGCACCGGCGTCGTCGACCCGGCCTATCCGCGCATCGAGTATGGCGGCTTCGGCGTCGACATCTTCTTCGTCATCTCCGGCTTCATCATGGTAGTGTCGTCGCAGCGGATGTTCGAGAGACCGGGTGCGATCGGGGATTTCCTCGCCCGCCGCGTGATGCGCATCGTCCCGCTCTACTGGACCGCCACCCTGGCGTTCGCCGCCGCCATCCTGGCGTTCTCGCGCAGCACCGAACTGGTGACGTGGTCGAGCCTCGCCCATTCCCTGCTGTTCGTTCCCCAGGACGGCACACTCGGGCCGATCATCACCGTCGGCTGGACGCTGAACTACGAGATGCTGTTCTACGTCCTGTTCGCCTGCGCGCTGGTGCTGCCGCGCCTTTACGCGGTGAGCGCCGTCACGGCATTGCTCGTCGGCCTCGTCGTCCTCGACCGGGCAGTGTCGCTGTCGCCGCCGTTCTCGACCTGGTTCGAGCCCATCGTGCTGGAATTCGCGTTCGGCATGTGGATCGCGCTGATGTGGCGCCACGGGGTGAAGCTCAGCCGCCTGCCGCGGATCGCGCTCGTGGCCGCTTCCTTCGTCGCAGCGGGCCTGCTGTCGTGGCAGGTGACGCCAACCGGCGCGGAGCGGGTGCTGCACTGGGGCATCCCGGCTGCGATCCTGGTCGCGGCGGCCGTTTTGGGACCGCCCATCGAGGCAAAGGGCTTCGTGACTCGCCTGTTCGTCTATCTCGGCAACGCCTCGTACTCGCTCTACATCATGCACCTGTTCGCCATCCTCGCGGCGCGGGCGATGGTGATGCGCATCCCGGGCTTCGAGGCGCTGGTGCCGGACTGGCTCTATGGCGTGCTCATCGTCGTCGGCAGCGTCGCAGGCTCGCTCCTCGTCTACGAGGCGTTCGAGAAGCCGGTCCACAACAGGCTGATGCGCTGGTGGAAGCAGCGCCCCGCCGAACGCGAGGCCACGCTCGGCACCGTGCGCGACTAGAGCATAACCCGTTCAGATCGAACCGATCTGAACGACAAGAATATGCTCAAGCTTTTGAATCTGGAGCGCTTTCTCGTCGATCTGATGAGGCCATCAGATTGGAGAGCGCTCTAAGGCGCCTCCGGCGTCGCGCCAGCAACGCCAAGACGGGACCTCAGCGCCGCAGGCAGCCGCCGCGGCTTGCCCTCGGGGCTGATGACGACGACGGTCACCTCGGCTTCGACCAGAACGCGGCCGTCTCCGCCTCCAGTGCCCTTCCCCATGACGATCGTCTGGGCGAGCACGAGCCGGGCGCCCCCCACAGACCTGAACGCCGTCTCGACCACGACCACGTCGTCGATCCGCGCAGGAGCGAGAAAATCGAGCGTCATGGCCCGAACGGCGAACGCCAGCGGCTCGCCGTGCCGCCCGTCGGCAAGTTCGCGATGGCCGATACCCATGAGGCGCAGGAAGTCCGTCCGCCCCCGTTCGAGGAAGCGCAGATAGCTCGCGTGATATACGATGCCGGAAAAGTCGGTGTCCTCGTAATAGATGCGGACCGGCAGCCGGTGCCGGCCGGCGGCAAGGCTGCCCGCGATGTCGTACCCGGCCCCCGCTCCGTGACCTGAATTCGGATCGAGATCGGGACCGGGCTGCTCTGTCATGGTGTTCTCCGCCGGCGCCCGCGCGAGGGCGGGGACATTATGAGGCGCCGGCATCTTCCCCCGCCGCCTCGCAAAGACTATTTGAGATGCCCATACGGGATGCAGCCCGCCCCTGCCAGGCTCGAATCCCCCGCGACATCGTCCGAACGTTTACGACTTCGTTCGCATCCAAGGAACGACCCCATGTCGAACGCCTCCACGTCGAACGCACCCGTGTCCGCCTCCGCTCCCGATGGCCGCATCCCGGTGACGGTGCTGACCGGCTTCCTCGGCGCCGGCAAGACCACGCTCTTGAACCGCATCCTCACTGAGGATCACGGCAAGCGCTACGCGGTCATCGTCAACGAGTTCGGCGAGATCGGCATCGACGCGGACCTGCTCGTCGACACGGACGAGGAAGTGTTCGAGATGAACAACGGCTGCATCTGTTGCACCGTTCGCGGCGACCTTATCCGCACCGTCGAGAACCTCTTGAAGCGCCGCGGCGCGTTTGACGCCATCCTCGTGGAGACGACCGGCCTCGCCGACCCTGCCCCTGTCGCGCAGACCTTCTTCATGGACGACACCGTTCGCGCCGCCGCCGCGCTCGATTCGGTCGTCGCCGTCGCGGATGCCAAGCACCTCGCGCTGC
>JAEZMP010000290.1 GCA_023442215.1 Pseudomonadota bacterium | reverse complement strand
TGGCCTGGTTCAGCTCGGAGACCGACGCGACGCAGGGACCGGAAGACACGCAGTTCAGCGCCACCGCGCTGACGCCCTGCTGCACGAGCGTCTGGATCTGCGACAGCTGCTTGGCGTCGTCGTTGTCCGCGATCATCACGCGGACGTCGAAGCCCTGCTTGGCGCCGTTCTCCTCGAAGCTCTTCTTCATGGCGACATAATAGGGATTGGTCAGGTTCGGCAGCGCTACGCCGAGAACCTTCTTGTCCTGCGCATGGGCGGCCGGGGCCGCGAACGCCAGCGACACGGCGAGCGTCGCCAAGAGCGACTTGATCACGTGTTTTTTCTTCATCGTTTCCTCCTGTTTGAATGATGAAATCGTGCGCCGGACCCGCCGGCGGTATCTCCGGAGCGCTTCCGGCCGGCAGAAACGGCCGAGACGTCGACCGTCTTCTCGTCGTCCGGACAGGGACCGGTCCGGACGGGACGGGCTCTGGCCGCGCGGTTCAGGCGCCGGCCGAGAACTTCTTTTTCAGGAGCGCGATCCACGGCAGGGACAGCCGACTGGACGAGCGCATCGTGTCGAACGTCACGCCGACGAGGATGATCAGGCCGATGACGAGGGGCTGCCAGTAAGCGCTGACGTTCAGCACGTTCATGAGGTTGGAGATGGTGGCGATCAGCGTCGCGCCGATCATCGCGCCCCAGATCGAACCGATGCCGCCGAACAGGCTGACGCCGCCCACCACCGCCCCGGCGATCGAGAAGAACAGTTCGTCGCCGCGACCGGCGGTTGGGTAGCCCGTCATCAGCCGCGAGCCGTAGATCAGCCCGCCGCAGGCGCCGCAGAACCCGGAGATGGCATAGACGAGGACGGTGATCCGGGACGTGTTGACGCCGGCCAGCCGCGCGGCTTCGACATTGCCGCCGACCGCGAAGATGTGCGTGCCGGTGACCGTGCGCTTGATGAACAGCGCGGCCGCCACCACGGCGATGAACAGCGCGACGACCGGAAACGGAATGCCGAAAAGCTTGTACTGACCGATGAAGCGGTAGCCGAAATCCATGACGCGGATCGACTCCGCCCCGGTGATGATCTGCGGGATGGAGGCGGCGACGCCCATCATCGCGAAGGTGACGATGAACGGCGGCACCCCGGTCTTGTCGATGATCAGGCCGTTCAGCGCGCCGGCGAGCGCCCCGACACCGAGGACGAGAAGCGCCGCCACCGGCCACGGCAGGCCGAGATATTCGATGAACACTGCCGCCAGAACGCAGGTCATGGCGACGATCGAGCCGCAGGAGAGATCGATCCCGCCGGTGAACAGCACGAAGGACTGTCCGAGGCACAGGAAACCGATCACGGCGCCGTTGAGCAGCAGGATGAAGATGTTCGACAGCGTCAGGAAGTTCGGAGACGCGAATGCCCCGACGATCATGACGACGATCAGCACGAAGGCGATGCCGGCCTCGGCGGGAACGCGGATCTGCCTGCCGCCCTGCGGTGGATTCTGTGTCATTACGGTGTCTCCCTCCCGCCCCCTGCGAGGGGCAATGCCGCCCTATAGGCGGCCCGCACGTCTTGACTGCGTGCGGTTTCCGGCGCGCGCGGCTCTGCCACGACGGCGTAATGAGGCTCCCATTGCCGGGCGATGTCGGCGGCCTGGCGCCCTTCGACGGCGGCGGCCGCCTGCACGGCGGCACCCGCTGCGGCCGCTTCCGGCAGATCGCAGGTCCACACGGGCTGGCCGGTCAGGTCGGCGAGAATCTGGCGATAGGCGCGCGAACGCGAGGCGCCGCCGGTGACGATCAGCCGGCCGCCGCGTTCCAGCCCGAGGGACGCGAGGTAGTCGCCGCCTTCCAGGAGGCCGCAGATCACGCCCTCGACGGCGGCGCGGGCGATCTGTCCCGGTTCGACATCGCTGCGCAGGCCGGTCAGGATGCCGGTGGCGTTCGGCAGGTCGGGCGTCCGCTCGCCGTCGAGATAGGGCACCAGAACGAGCCCACGCGCGCCCGGCTCCGTCGACAGCGCCATCGCGTCGAACTCCTCGGTTCCGGCGCGCAGGATGCGGCGGAAGGCGTCGGTGACCTTCGCGGAGTTGAGGGTGGTGATCATCGGCATGAAGGCGCCGGTGGCGTCGGCATAGCCATTGACGAGGCCCTTCTCGTCCTGGATGCCGACCGGCGTCACGCCATAGTAGGTGCCGCTCGTTCCCAGCGAGATGACGACGTCGCCCTCGCGGATGCCCATGCCCAGCGCCGCGGTCATGTTGTCGCCCGAACCGGCCGCCGTGATCGCCCCTTCGAGCCCCTCAAGACCCTCGATGCGCCGCACAGAACCGGAAGCCGCACTCGAATCGATGATGTCGGGCAGCACGCGCGCCCAGTCGATTCCCGGCACCGCCAGATCGGCAAGCGCATGGTCCCAGGCGTTCGTGAACGGGTTGAAATAGCCGGTTCCCGACGCGACGCCGCGTTCCGTCGCCGCCCGGCCGCTGAGGCGATAGAGCAGATAGTCGGACGGCAGCATGATCCGCCGCGCCCGGGCGACGAGGCCCGGGTGGACGCGCTCGGTCCAGGCAAGCTTGCTCACCGTCAGGGCGGCGGCCGGGACGGATCCGGTGCGGCGGGCCCATTCGGCGATCGGCAGCTTGCGGCGCAGCCCCTGCGCATCACCGGCGGCTTCGGTGTCGTTCCACAGCTTGGCGTCACGCAGCGAGCGGTCGTCCTCGCCGAGCATGACGAGGCCATGACCCTGCCCGCCGACCGAAATGCCGGCGATGCGCGGCAGGAAGGCTTCGAGGTCGCCGAAGGCCGCCACGAGCGCGGCGAACCATGCTTCCGGCGCCTGCTCGCTGCGCGGCGGCGTGGTCGGCGGATGCGGCTTGCGCGCCTCGGCCACGACCGCCCCGTCCGCCAGACGTCGCAGCACGACGGTGCAGGACTGGGTGGAGGAGTCGACGCCCGCGACGAGATCGCGCTGCATCGTCTCAGCCCCCGGCGTTCTGAAGGCGCTTCAGGCTGTCCTCCGCGTCGCGGCCGACCGCGCCGGACGGATGGGTGAACAGCACCCGGTCCCAGCCGTAGCCCCGCGCGATCCGGCAGACTTCGACCAGGGCGTCGGTCACCGCTGCCGCGGCGAGCGAGCTGCCGGTGGCGACGACGGCCCCGAGATCGCTATCCTCTGGCAGCGTCAGGCGGATGACATCATCCGACAGCTTCGCGAGCGCCGACGACGGATCGGCCGTGATCGACATCAGTCCGGCGCAGAGGGTCTTGGCGCGGGCGCAGAAATCGTTGAGTTCGGCCGAGCTGCCGCCCTTGGAGATCGCGAGAACCAGGTCTTCGGACTGTAGAACGCCGAGGCCGCCGTGAAGACCATCCGCCGGCGGCAGATAAAACGCGGGCGTTCCGCCGACCGACAGAAGATGTGCGGCGCGGCTGGCGACGGCACCTGATGTTCCGCTGCCAGTGACGAGGATCTTACCTTTGCAGGCGACGAACTTGCGGGCAACCGCCAGAAAAGCGTCGTCGACACCGTCCAGCGTTCCTTGAATCGCCGCGGCATCTGCCCGAATCACCTGCTTGGCGCGCGTGACCCATTCGTGTTCTGCCTGCATCCGTGCCTCCCTGACGAGGGGACACTAGGTCAGGGTGGAAATGACGTCAAGTGAGTGCCGTCATGCTCATTTGAGCGGTTTCTACCCTTGGTCGGCGGTCAGCGCCCTTGCCACTCCGGCGTCGGTGATGAGGGTCGTAACCCAGTGGCCGCGCAGGGTCGCGCGGATCGCATCGGCCTTTTCGATGCCGCCGCCGATGCCGATGCGCTCGGGGATGCGGCGCAGCTGCTCGGTGCTCAGGCACAGCCCGGTCTGGTCGAGGGGATTGGGAACGGCCTCACCGTCCTCGTCGATCAGGGTCGCGCAGACGTCGGCGCAGACCTTCTTCTTCAGCGCGTCGCGCCGCCATTCCTCCGGAAAGCCGGAGCAAAGGCACGATTCGGCCGGCCGCCATGAGCCGATGCCGACCGCGAGCACGTCGATCTTGTCGTAGCGCGACATCGCGTTGGCGATCGACGTCTCGTTGCGCAGCCGCGCGATCAGATCGGGATCGTCGACCCACATCGGCCCGAACAGCGGATAGGCCGC
>JAEZMP010000275.1 GCA_023442215.1 Pseudomonadota bacterium | reverse complement strand
CGTCGCGCCGACCGGCACGACCGCGAGGCGGTCGAGCGCAAGCGGCAGCGGCACGGGCTCGGCCGCGGATCGCACCATCGGACCGGCGTCGAGCACCGCGAGACGCGGCGCCGCCGGCATCGCCGCGACGCAGACCGCGATATGGTGGCCGGTGCCGAACGCCCCGTGCCAGGCCTGCCAACGGGTCTCACCCCCGGTCCAGCGCGCGGCGGGCGGCGAAAAGCCGATTTCCAGGTCCTGCGGCGGCATCAGGAATCCCGTGCCGGCGGCCTTGAGGATGCTTTCCTTCAGCGTCCACAGCGCGAAGAACCGCGTGAGGCGATCGCCTTCGTCGAGCGCGTCGAACGCCTGCAACTCGGCCGGCGTGCAGAACGTCGCCGCGACGGCGGTGGTCGCGGCGTCGGCCACGACCGCTTCGGCATCGACGCCGACATCGCGGCCCGTGGCGACGGCGACGGCGACGAGGCGGTCTGTGTGGGTCAGGCTGAAGGAGAGACGGTCTTCCGCAAGGACGGCTGCCGTTGCGGCGCCGGAAGCCGGCGCGTGCAAAGACGTCGCATCCAAGGGCGTCGCATCCAGGGGCGGCACCGGACGGTCGGACGGGGCATCCGCAACGATCCCGGGCTTGCCGAAGGGACCGGCCTCGAAGCGCCATGCCGAGGGGGCGACGGACGGACGGCGCCGGCTGAGCGCCAGCCGCAGAAGGCCGTGGGCGGCGACGAAGTCCGCGCGCGCGTCGGCATCGCGCAGGCGCGCCGCCCGGGCGGTCTCGGTGCCGTCGAGAAGCGCGGCGAGCCGCGCCATGTCGTCCGGCGTGAGCCCGGCGGTCGGCAGAAGATAGAGATCGATGCAGTCGCTCGGCATCATCGGCAACGCTCCCGGCGCGGCGGTCGGCAGCCGCTATCGAGGGCCGGCATTCGCGGCTGCCGTCAGGCCGTGCCGCTCTGCACCACGTCCTCGGGCGGCAGGGAGATGCGGCAGATCACGCCCGCGGTGTCGAACGTGAGATCGGCCTTGCCGTGGGGGGAATATTGCAGGCTGCGGCTGATGACGGTGCGGCCGAAGCCGCGCCGGGTCGGCGGCGACACCGGCGGCCCGCCGTTCTCGCGCCATTCCATCACGAACGGAGCGCCGTCACTATCGCGCGGCAGCGCGTTCAGCGACACGATTCCGGTCGCATTCGACAGCGCGCCGTACTTCACCGCGTTCGTGGTCAGCTCGTGCAGGATGAGCCCGAGCGCGACTGCCGCCCGGGGCACGATGGCGACATCGAGACCGTGCGAGACGACGCGGCCGGCGCCCTTCTCGATATAGGGCGCGAGTTCGGCCGCGAGCAGGTCCTCGAGCTGGAGGTCGTTCCACGAGCGCGTCGCCAGCAGGTTGTGGGTCGCGGACAGGGCCTGCAGCCGGCCGGAGAACGCGACCTGGTAGCCTTCGAGGGTGTCCTCGGAGGAAAGCGTGCGGCTGCTGATCGACTGGACCAGCGCGAGGGTGTTCTTCACGCGGTGGTCGAGTTCGGCCATCAGCAGCAATTGCTGTCGCTCGGCCGCCTTGCGCTGGGACAGATCGACCATGGTGATGACGCAGCCGCTGATCATGTCGCCGGCAACACGCAGCGGCGCGATGCTGACGAGATAGTCCTTCACCGCCGGCGCCTCGGGCGCGACCGCCTCGATGCCCTGGAGCGGGGTGCCGGCGAGCGCCATGGCGATGAAATCGTCGCTCTGCATCAGCCCGGTGGCGCCGGGAAACACCAGCGGAACGACCTCGGCGAACGGCCGGCCGATCAGATGGCCGTCGTGAACCACGCGGGCCGCCGCGTTGGCGTGGGTGATGACGCCGTCGCGGTCGCAGACGAGCACCGCCTCGTTGGCCGAGGCGATGACCGCACGGGCCGCGCGCTCGCTCTGTTCCGCCGCCTCGACCAGCACCCGCTCGGTGATGTCGGTGAAGGTGACGGCATAGCCGGAGATGGCGCCGATGTGCATCGGCGCGACGGTGATGTCGAAATGGCTGTCCGATTTTTCCCCGGTGAAGCGGACATTGATTTCCTGCCGCTCCATCACGGGCGAACCGAGCAGCGCGTCGAAGCGGGCGGCGTTCACCGGGTCGAGCACGTCGCTGAACCGCGCACCCTGCAACGCCTCGAACGGCACCCGGAGGAGCTTCGCGATCTTGTGGGTGGCGTAGAGGACGTGTCCGGTGCGGTCGAGGGCGACGGCGCCGGGGTCCATCGCTTCCATGAAGTCGCGATAGCCGGCCTCACCCTCGATCGTGAAGATCTCGTCGGCATCCTGGCCGCGCACCACGAGCGCGTCGACCTCGCCCTGACGGATGGCCGTCAGGGTCTCCTCCGCCTCGGAGAGACGGCGCTGGAGTTCCGCGATCAGCTCGTCGCGAGGGTCGGCCAAGGTCGTCATTCGTCACCGATTTTCAGATGGATGAGCACCTTCTGCTCGTCCGACAGGTCGCCGATGATCTTGCGGATGGGCACCGGGAGTTCGCGCACCAGCGTGGGGATCGCCACGATGCTGTGCTCCTTCGCCAGATGCGGGCTCTTCTTGAGGTCGATGACCTCGATTTCGTACTGCCCCGGTGCGTTTTCGGCACAGATGCGTTCAAGATTCGCGATCGCCGCGAGAGACTTGGGCGTCTGGCCGGCCACGTACAGGATCAGCTTCCGGCGCTTGCCCGGTTCCTCGGTCATCGTCTCACCAACCTTACTCGTCCCGGGAAGCATCACGCGCGGCGACTTTTCTTCATTTCAGCGATATCGGCGCGCGCCTGGAGAAGGAAATCCTCCTCGGCTTTCAGGAACGCCTGCATTTCAAGTTCATCTGCTTCGAGTTCGGCCTTCAGGGCTTCCATCTGCGCCGCGGCCCGCCGGCGTCGCTGGTCGATCTGACGTTGCAACCGCGCCACCTCCGCCTTTCTACGCACTTCTTCACGGCGACTCCGAGCTTCTTCCTGCTTGCGTACGGAACCGGTCAGTGCGCCGCTCTCGCCAAGATAGGGCGGGATGAGCTTGATGCCGTGCGCGGTCATGACGAATTCGCGCACCTGATTGGAATGCGGCATGCCGCGCGCCTTCAGGAGATAGAGTTCGCGGTTGAACTCGCCGCCGACCTCGCGGTTGAGCAGCAGGATCCACGCATCCATCAGCGACGACAGGCCGGCGTCCGTCGCCACCGCGCCTTCCTGCTGATGGGAAAGATGGGTGAAGACGCCGGTCACGCCCCGGCTCTTGAGGAAGTCGACCACCCGGAGAAGCATCGACTGCACCTCGAAACGGTCGCCGCTTTCGATGAAGGCCGAGATCGGGTCGAGTACGACGGTGGTCGGCTCGAACCGCTGGATCTCGCGCAGCATGACCGCGAGGTGCATTTCGAGGCTGTAGAAGGTGGGGCGCACCGCGACGAACCGCAGGCGGTCCTCTTCGAGCCAGCGGCCGAGATCGATGCCGAGCGAGCGCATGTTGCGGACGGCCTGGTTCGCCGATTCCTCGAACGAGAAATAGATCGCCTTCTCGCCGCGCGCGCAGGCCGCATCGACGAAGCTCGCCCCGACGGAGGACTTGCCCGTGCCGGCGACACCCGAAAGGAGAATGGAGGTTCCGCGGTGGAAGCCGCCCCCGCTCAGCATCGCATCAAGATCCGGGATGCCGGTCGAGACGCGCTCCTCGGAAGCTTTGTGGTTGAGGCCGAGGGACGAGACCGGCAGCACGCTGAACCCTTCCTCGTCGATCAGGAACGGGTATTCGTTGGTGCCGTGCGCCGTGCCGCGATATTTCACGATGCGCATACGCCGCGTGGAGATCTGGTTCTGGACGCGATGGTCGAGCAGGATCACGCAGTCGGAGACATATTCCTCCAGCCCCTGGCGGGTCAGGGCGCCGTCGCCGCGCTCGCCCGTGATCACCGTCGTCAGACCCCTCTCCTTCAGCCAGTCGAACAGGCGGCGGATTTCCGCGCGCAGGATGGCGACGTTGGAGAAGGCCGAGAACAGGCTTTCGATGGTGTCCAGCACCACGCGCTTGGCGCCCACCGACTCGATGGCGAGTTCCAGGCGCAGAAAAATGCCCTCAAGATCGTAGTCGCCAGCTTCCGCCAGTTCGGCCGGGTCGACCGCGATGTGCTCGAACGCGATCCGGCCCTCCTCGACGAGCTTGTCGAGCCCGAAGCCGAGCGAGGCGACGTTGTCGACGATATCGGCCGGCCGCTCCTCGAACGTCACGAACACGCCGGGCTCGTCGTAGAACCGGGCGCCATTGATCAGGAACGTGGAGGCGAACAGCGTCTTGCCGCATCCGGCCGAGCCACAGACGAGCGTCGGCCGGCCCTCAGGCAGGCCACCGAGCGTCAGGTCGTCGAAGCCGGAAATGCCGGTAAGAGATTTTGAGATGCCCGTTGGCGTCATGGCTCACGTAAGACAGAGTGGATCAAGTAAAAGGGTGATAGAGTCCAAATGCAGCAAGAACGAGAGCACATTCCGTTCAGATCAAGGCAATCCTTGCGGCAGGAAGATGCTCAATCTTGGCGATCTGGAGCGATTTCTTGCCGTCGGGACGATTTCATCTGATCGGACGACGCTGGAGGCCTCCCCCGCACTGAAGGAGCGAGGAGAGCCGGACGCACACACAATCAAAGGGGGGCTTCGGTACCCGAAACGCCGGCCGCCATGCTTTCAACCGGCGGATCCAATCGGCGGACTGGTTCACAAGACGAGACGGCGCGTGATGAGCCATCGTCGCCCCCGATACTGTAGGGTGCGACTCGTTGCTGTTCAAGCGGTTGCCAAAACGCGGGGCGAACGGCCGATTTCGGACAATTCCGCACCCGGACCGTTCCCAAGGCCGCGGCGCGCCGCGCAGGGGCTTTCGGCCGTGTGCACCGTCACGGCGCGTCGGTGTTGAAGCGCAGCTCGTTGAGGCGCTGCTTCATGCGGGCGAAGCGCTTGCGGTGGGCATCGTCGCGCCGGAGCGCCACCGCGGTCGACAGCACGTCCACGACCGCGAGCGCGGCGATGCGGGAAATGGTCGGCGTATAGATGTTGGTGTTGTCGAGGGTCTCGACCTTGAGGACGATGTCGCAATAAAGCGCGAGCGGGGCATCCGCCCCCGTCATGCCGATCACGGTGGCGCCGGTCTCGCGGGCCGTGCGCGCCACCTCGATGATGGAGCGGGTGCGGCCGGTGTTGGAGATCACCACCGCGACCTGGCCGGGCTTCATCATCGAGGCCGCCATGATCTGCTGGTGGGAATCGATCTGCGCCCCGCAGGAGATGCCGAACAGCGGGAACTTCTGCTGGGCGTCGGCCGCCACGATGCCGGAGGCGCCGTGGCCGAAGAACTCGATGTGGCCGGCCTTGAGGATCGCCTCCACCGCGGCCTCCAGCGGGCCGGGTTCGAGGTGATGGCGCGCCCAGTCCAAGCTGGTGATGGTGTAGTCGAAGATCTTCTCCACCACTTCCGACAGGGTATCCGAACCCGACAGCACCGAATGGGTGGCGGGCGTGCCGAGCGCGAGGCTCTGGGCGAGGCGCAGCTTGAAATCCTGGAAGCCCTGACAGCCGATGGCGGCGCAGAACCGGATCACCGTCGGCTGGCTGACCTCGGCGATCTCCGCAGTCTCCGCGACCGTGGCGTTGAGGATGCGGCGCGGATCGGCGAGCACCACGTCGGCGACCTTGCGGTCGGACCGGCGCAGGCTGTCCCGCAGCGTGCGCACCACTTCCAGCACATTTTCCGCCGGTCCCCGCGCCGGGGTCGTGACGTCACGGCTGCTCATCCTGCCTTCGCTCCGGGTGCGATGGGGCGGCATCGGTTCGCCGTTGTCGCGAACGGGGCCGGCCGGGGCCATGTCGAGGGTCCCGTCC
>JAEZMP010000235.1 GCA_023442215.1 Pseudomonadota bacterium | reverse complement strand
CCACGAGGCCGCCGACCGCGCCGCCGGCAGCCGCACCCGCGACCGCGCCGACGCCCGTGGCGACAAGCCAGCCGGCTGCGACCACCGGACCGACGCCGGGGATGGCCAGCATGCCGAGGCCGGCCAGCAGTCCGCCTGCACCGCCCACGAGGGCGCCGAGCCCGGCACCGGTGGCGGCATCGTCGCCGGCATTGTTCGCGGTGTCCCTGCGCTCCGCCGGACGGGTATCGGTATCATACCAGTCGTCGGCATTGTTGGCGACGATGCTGATGTCGTCGCGATCGATGCCGAGCGCTTCGAGCTTGTTCACCGCGATCACGGCGTCGTCATAGGTGTCGAAAAGACCCGATACTGTGGTCATGTTGATTTCCTCCTGCTCATGCAGAGCTTGGGAGCGCCTTCGACCCGATGAAGAACATCCGATCTTCTGAAGGCCGCTCGTGATGTGTGACCTGCAAGACGTCCGGCTCAGCGCGGGAAAACGTTGCCCTGGTAGTCGATGGCGACGTCGACCGGCATGCCGTTCTTCTGGGCCGTACCGCGCCACACGCCGCTGTCGTCCTTCGCCAGGCCGCTCACGTTGGTGAAGCCCTTTTCCTCGATCCGCTCCTTCGCCTGCGCCTCGGTGAAGCTGTTGGCGCCTTCGGCCGGCTGCGCCGGCTGCGCGGTATCGGGCGTGGCGACCGCCGGGGTGTCGGGATCGGGGTTTGCGCCCGGCGCCTGGGTCTGGGCGAGGACAGGAGACGACAAGGCAAGCGCGAGAACGCCAATGACGACGCGTTTCATGTTGACCATCCGTTTCTATTTTGTAGTCCGAGTGATAAACGTGATGGGATCAACGTGGTTCCGCTTAAAGCACAGAACATAATCAATGTGACCGATTGAAAATGATCGGCGTCGATATGGAACGCGATCTTGAATTGGGCGTTGCGCTCCATTTTGTCTGATATAGACAAATCGTCAGCTCATCTTTGCTGACGTTTCCTGCATGAGAGCGTCATCGGATGAGCGCGTCGTCTCGCGCCGCTTGCCGCAGCCATGCCGCCGGCATGCGGCGGGCGACGGTCCGGCCCCACGAACCTCCGCCGCCAGGCGACAGGTCTCATGTGGTGCGCGGGCTTTCTGTGATCGAGGTGCTGTCGCTGAGGGCTTACACGCGTCAGGGCGACAAAATACCATCGGCCGGTTCAGGCGATCGCCTGCTGCGGACAATCGCGGAGATCACATGCCGGCAGCTTTCGAACTTTCCCTCGGATTCATCATCATCATCGCGGCGATGATCCTTCACCTCGCCGCGACGATACTCGTTGTCAAAGTCGTGCGGCCGCTCGAATTTCTGCTGAAGGCGTCGCCCTATGTGTTCCTGTCGATCGCGTTGATCGTGACGAACCTCATATTCTTCATCGCCCATCTCGCCGGTGTGGGGATATGGGCGTCGCTCTATCTCTTCCTCGACCTCGCGCCGGACTACTCGAATGCGTTCTATTCGGCATTCATCATGAACACGACGCTTGGGCTGGGCTTCGTCAGGCCTGAAATCGGAACCCGCCTTCTCGCCCCGCTGACCGCATCGAGCGGCATCATCATGATCGGCTGGTCGACGGCGGTGTTCATCTACGTGGTCCAGGCCTACCTGCCGCGCATCGCCCATCGCCGATAGTGGTGCGAGGAGACGCGTTCGGGGTGCCGGGCGGGCCTTATGCGAGGTAGAGAATCCACGCGCCGGCCATCGCCAGGCACAGGATGGAGGCGGGCAGTCCTGCACGGGCGAACTCGCCGAAGCCGAGTGCGATCCCGCGCTTGCGGCATTCCTCGGCAACGATGATGCCGACGAGGCTGCCGAAGATCACGGCGCTCGACGAGAAGCCGGTCCCCAGCGCGATGGCCGCGCCGAGGGCCTCGGGCTGCGGCGTCTGGTGGATGAACGGAACGACCAGCATCACGGCCGGATTGTTGCCGACGACGTTGCTGAGCAGCGCCATGATGATCAGCATCGAGGGCGGGTCGTGAAGGTTTAGCCCGATCTCGCCGAGGCTCGCCATGATCCGCTCCGGCAATCCCGTCGCCGTGAAGGCGGCGTTGACGACGAAGAGGCCGAACAGCAGCAGCAGCAGGTCGCCGTTGACGTGGTGCAGCAGGTTGCTCGACGCGAGGCGGCGGCTTACGAGCAGGGCGCTTGCCGCCACCAGCGCGATCAGCATGTGCGGCAGATCGGTGAGGATGAAGGCGGCGATGGTGAGACCGGCCACGATCAGCGCCTTCACCGTTTCGCCCACGTCGAACGCGGTGGTCGCGGGCGTGGTCATTCCCGGCGTGCGGGTCGCGGTGGCGCTGGCATTGTCGGCAAGCTGCCAGCGGCCCCGGTAGCAGACCACGATAACGAGCCAGATCACCGGCAGGCCTAAGATGGCGGGCGGCGCCGTCGCTTTCATGAAGCCGACGAAGGAGAGGTGCAGCGTTTCCGCGACGATCATGTTCTGCGGGCTGCCGATGATGGTTGCAGCCGAGGCGAAATTGGCCGCGAAGCAGAAGCCGAGCAGGAAAGGCAGCGGATTGAGACGCCGCTCGATGCAGATCGAGCACAGGATCGGCGTCATGGCGACGGCGACGACGTCCTTGTTCAGGAGCGCGGCCATTACCCCGGATACCGCGATGAGGATCGCGAGCAGGCCCTTGGGTCCGACATCGAGGTTGCCCACCTTCAGCGCAACCCAGTCGTAGAATCCGGAAACCATGAAGGCGGCGGAGACGGTCATCAGGCCGAACAGCAGCCCGATCGTGCGGTAATCCACCGCCGCCCATGCCTCCGCCGGGGAAATTTCGCCCGATGCGATCAGCACCATCGCGCCGACGGTGGCGGCGCCGGTGCGGTCGAGGCGAAATCCCGGCAGATGGCCGACCGCCATGGCCACATAGACGAGAAGAAAGACGGCGAGGGTGAAATCCATGGCTACCGCACCCTGGCTGCTGGCTTGTCGGCATCTGCTGCTGCAGGACGAGGCCGTCGCGGCATCGCCGTCGAAGAACGCATCCGTGTAGGCTCCGCGACCGCGCGGCGCCGCGGACGAACTAGGTCGTGCTTAACGAAACGAAGCACGCCGCTGGAAGAGCGGCGCGCTCCTTTCATCCATCCATCGCGTCGGCGGGCCTTTGAGCGTGCACCGCCGGGCGCGTTATTTCGGCACCGACCGGTCCATGTCCCAGAGGTTGTAGGCGTCCTCGCCGTACATGGGCTCGTCCAGCCCTTCCATCTGGATCGCGTCCGGCACCCGAAGGATGCCGAGGACGTCCAGCACCTTGAGGATGATGTAGGTGACCGCCGCGGCGTAGACGGCGACGATGACGACCGCCAGCACCTGCACGCCGAGCTGGCCGAGGCCGGCCTCCACCTTGTTGATGTGCGAGCTGGCGGTCACGCCGATCAGGATCGCGCCCGTCATGCCGCCGACGCCATGGGCGCGCCAGACCTCGAGCGTGTCGTCGACCTTGAGCCACCGCTGCACATATTTGGCGTGGTAGCAGCACGTCGCGCCGACCGCGCCGATCAGCAGCGCGGCCATCGGCTCGACATAGCCCGAAGCCGGGGTGATGGTCGCAAGGCCCGTCACCGCGCCGACCAGCACGCCCGAGAAGGACGCGCGGCCGTTCTCGCGCCACTCCCAGAACATCCAGACCAGCATGGCGATCGAACCGGCGAGCATCGTGTTCGTGAAGGCGTAGGCGGCCAGGGCATCGGCGGCGTAGGCGCCACCGGCATTGAAGCCGAACCAGCCGAACCAGAGCAGACCCGCGCCGAGCGCGACCAGCGGCAGGCTGGCCGGCTCCGTCTTCGACTGGCCGGCCGGCGTCTTGCGCTTGCCGAGATATTTCGCCGTCGCCAGTGCCGAGAAGCCCGCCGAGGCGTGGATGACGATGCCGCCGGCGAAATCCACGACGCCGAGCCGCGCCAGGAAGCCGTTCCCCCAGATCCAGTGCGCCGCCGGCAGGTAGACGATGATCGTCCAGAGCGCGATGAAGCAGAGATAGGCGCCGAACCGGAAGCGGCCGACGAAGGCGCCGGTCATGAGCGCCGGGGTGATGATCGCGAACATCATCTGGTAGGCGAACACCATGATGAACGGCACGTTGGCGGCGTAGGCCGGGTTCGGCTCTACGCCGACGTGATACATGCCGAAATAGGGCACGATGCTGCCGATGACGCCGCCGATGTCCGGCCCGAAGGCGAGGCTGAAGCCGCCGAACACCCAGATCAGGCCGACGACGCCCATGCAGACGAAGTTCTGGATCATGATCGACAGCATGTCCCGCTGTCGAACGAGGCCCCCGTAGAACAGCGCCAGGGCCGGGGTCATCATGCACACCAGCGCGGTGCACAGAAGAATGAAGGCGGTATCGCCTGCGTTGATTGCTTGCATCCCAGTTCCCCTTCTCAACAGGCCCGTTCGGCGGCCTTGCCGGGTGTCTTTCGTCGGCGCGCCATTCTGTCAGCCGTGTCGCAAGCGGCTGGCGTCGGCGCGACTCTTCTCGGCTTCATCGTGCGGGCTTTGCAGGCGCTCCCGTGCCGGACGCCCGCCTGCCGATCATGTGATCGGCGACCGGCTCGTGAGGATGCGGCGCCATCAGCTGCTTCGGTGCGATGAACAGATACATCGTCAGCACATACGGCGCCGTGAAGGACGGAACCCCCGCCGGTGCCACGATCACGTCCAGCGCGCCCTGCACGAAGACGGTGGTGACGGTCGCGAGCGCCGCGTAGAGCGCGACCTTCGGCGAGGTGTTCAGGAAGATGACGCCGACCGCCATCGCGGTGAGCACCGGGCTGAAACCGTAGAGGCCCTGGCTGACGACGGCGGGGTCGGCTCCCATGCCGATCGAGACGATCATCGCGATCAGCGAGCCGGCCGCGGCGGCTATGCCCGCCGGCACCGACGCGATCAGGATGCCGACGAGGATGATCGCGCCGGAAATCTCGCTTCCGAGCAGGTAGACTTGGCCGATATTGCGGAAGAAGATCTGCACCAGCTCGAGCGGCGAGGGGATGGCGGCGAGGCCCTGCACATAGTCCGTCGCGAGCCTCGGCGCGTCCCCGGTCACGTGCAGCCCGCCGAACGAATAGGCGCCCGCGACCATCAGCCAGCCGGTCAGCACGAAGGGTCCGGTCGAGCCGGGAATGCCCCACTTGCTGGTCAGCGTCGCGCTGAACGCCGCGGTGATGATCGTGCTCGCCGCCGCTCCCACCACCACATAGACCCAGAGCTGCGGCGAGCTGGCGATGAAGGTCGGCAGCGCCGCTCCGACCAGGATGCCGTTGAAGCCGTAGAGGCCCGAGGCGACGGATTTCTCGTCCGCGTCGAGCAGCCGCGCGACGAGGGTCGCGACGACGACGCCGATGGCCGCTCCGATGGTGGTCGCCCACACGCCGGAGGCGTAGGAGGCATAGGCCATGGCCACGAAGAACAGGACACCCGTGATCGGGTTTTCCATGAAGAAGACCTGGCTGGCTCCCTTCAGGGACTCCGTGACGAAGTTGCTCTTCTGATCGGCCATGGTGTCCGTCCTTCGGGTCAGCGCCAGAGGAATTCCTTGGGCAGGGTCCGGCCGCGCGCCTCCTCGCGGACGATCTGCCAGAAACGCCGCACTTCGCGGCGCACGTCGTAGCTTTCGACCCCGACGGCCCGCAGCATCAGGCCGGCATCGTTGGGAAGGCGGCTCACGCCCGAGACCGACCGCCGTTCCTCGTCGAACACGGCGGGACTGCAGCGCTCCCGGATCCGCGCCGCCACATCCGGCGGCGTGAGGCAGAGGATGTTGGCGAAGGCGTCGAAGCCCTTCATCACGGCCGGATAGTCGATGGTCGGCTCGTCCTTCTCGACCAGCAGCTTTTCGGCGAACACCGCCCGCCCGTCCGGCCGGCGTGCCGAGACTGCCATCGAAAGCAGGTCGAAGCCGAACCGCTCGTCGACGTGATGGTGCTTGCGGCCGGCGAGGATCATTTCGCCATAAAGCAGCGTCGCGTCGTCCGGAACGACGATGTCCGTCCGGTTGATGAAGCGCGAGCCGCGATAGAGGATGGTGAAGTCCGGCAGATATTCGAGATAGGCCCCGCTCTCCAGCGTCACCGTCTGGTGCTGCGAGGCATAGTTGGCATCCATCCGGTGGACGCGGCTCGCGCTCTGCGTGGTGACGTGGGCGTAGGCGTCCCGCTCGACCCGGATGTCGATCTTGTAGCGGTCGCCCTGCAACAGACCGCCGCCGATCGAGATGATCGGGCAGATCGGCAGCTCCGGCATCGCCTCGTCGAAATAGAGCGCCTGCTGCACCAGCAGCGGTGCCACCCGGTAGAGGTCGTGCAGCACCGAGCGGCCGCCGCGCAGCGAGAAGCCGAGGCGCAGTTCGCCGACCTTGCCGGGCGCGGCCGCGCGCATCTGCGCCGGCTCGGTCTGGAAGCCGCTGACTTCGCGCGCCGCGTCCAGGCGGCTGAGCTGCTCATGGAGGCCCATGGCGTCAGCCGATCGCCTGCGCCGGCACGTTCACCTTCACGTCGAACAGCGCCATGTCGAGGATCAGGCGGATCAGCTCATCCACGCCCTCGCCGGTCTTGCAGTTGGTGAAGAGGAACGGCTTCTTGCCGCGCATCAGCCGGGAATCGCGGTCCATGACCTCGAGGCTGGCGCCGACATAGGGCGCGAGGTCCTTCTTGTTGATCACGAGGATGTCCGACTGGCAGACGCCGGCGCCGTTCTTGCGCGGGATCTTGTCGCCCGCGGCGACGTCGATCACGTAGATATAGAAGTCCGCGAGCGCCGGGCTGAAGGTCAGCGTGAGGTTGTCGCCACCGGACTCGATCAGGATCACGTCGCTGTCCGGGTACTTCTCTTCGAGTTCCTCCACCGCGGCGATGTTCATCGAGGGGTCCTCGCGCACGGCGGTGTGCGGGCAGGCCCCGGTCTCGACGCCGACGATCTTCTCCTCGATCAGAATGCCGTTCAGCGTGCGCCGGACCTGCTTGGCGTCTTCCGTGGTGACCACGTCGTTGGTGATGATGAGCGGCTTGATGCCGAGGTCGATGAGCCGGGGCGTGATCGTCTCGATGACGGCCGTCTTGCCGGATCCGACCGGGCCGCCGATGCCGATGCGCGTGATCTTCTTCATGACGATCGTGTTCCTTTGCCGCCGCTCTACTCAGTTCATGAACAGGCGGACATGGGTGGTCGTGTGATGGGCGACGAGGATGTCGAACACCGGCGCGAACGACGTCATCTCCTCGAGCGAGAGGTCGCGCACGGCGGAATAATCGGCTTCGACCCGTCCCTGTGCGGTGAACAGGATGCGTTGCGTATCGAGATGGTCGATGCGCATCAGCCGCAGCGCCGCGGAGAGGATCATCGACGCGATGCCGTACTGGTGCATGACGAAGGCCTCGGCCTCGTCGACACCCATGTGGGCGAGCGCGATGGCTTGCCCGACGGGAAAGCACCCCGGCGTCGTGCCGCCGCGGATGTCGCCGAGCCAGCGTTCCAGCATCGGCGAAGGCGTGATCTTCAGCACCAGTTCGGCGAACTTCCTGCCGACCCGCGTCAGCATCAGCTGCTGCTCTTCGCCCACGCGCCGGCAGAACACGGCATGGTCGGCCTCGACGATGGCGGCATGGTCGTCGGCGAGTGCCGCGCGGTGGGCATGGAGCAGCGCGATCCCGTCCATGCGCGCCGTCTGCCGCAGCACGAGTTCGACATAGCGCGACAGGTCGTCGGCGTTGGTCACGACGCCGGTCTGCAACGCCGATTCAAGGCCGTTCGAGAAGGCGAAGGAGCCGATCGGAAGCGTCGAATCCGCGAACTGCAGCAGCCGGGCAAGGTGCACCATGCCCGACGCAGCGCTCTGCTTGGCCGTCACCGCCTTCGGCATCATTTCGCCCGTGAGTGCGAGTGCGAGTGCGAGTGTGCGTGACTGTGCGAGTGCGCGTGCGCGTGAGAATGGCCGTGCTCGTCATGGCCGTGGGCATGGTCATGATGATGGTCGTGATCGTGAGGGTGATCATGATCGTGCGAGTGACCATGATCCTTCGCGTGACCATGACCGTGGTCATGGCTGTGCGCGTGGCCGCTGCCGTGAACGTGGCCGCCGAGATGGTGGTGCGGCGTCGCATCGGCGCCGGCGAAGAGCAGGCGCACTTCCTTGGCATCGAGCTTCGCGGCGATCTCTTCGCCGGGGGCGAAGCGGGTCTTCACGTGCGCGTAGGCATGGGTGCGCATGACGGACGCCATCACCTTCTGGTCGACCGAAAGCGGCACATAGACCGTCGTCCCCTTGATCACCGCAGGCCAGTGCTGGTTGCCGAGGCCGTGCCCGAGTTCGAATGCGGTGCGCAGGATTTCCGACGGCGACAGCGCCTCGAGCCCTTCCATCTCGATGACGAGCACCTCCTTCAGCGCGATGCGCGCGGCGACGATCACCTTCGCCGCCTCGTCGTAATGCAGCACATCGCCGTCGTGCAGGTGCTCGGAGCGCGGCAGGGAGACGGCGAGTTCGACCCCGCCCTCGCTTGCCTTGCGCAGGCGGTTCTTGGGCGCCTCCCATTGCTCCAGAACGAGGAGATCGACCGTCGCCGTGCGTGCCAGCTCCTGCCAGTTCGGATCGCTGAGATTGCCGAGTGTGGTCTCGACGAGAATCATGAATACCTCCAGGCGGTCCGGCGATTCAGGCGCGGCGCAGTTGCGCCGCCGCCTTGAAGCCGAGCCACGTCACGCTGTAACCGACGACGAGACTTGTGATGATGTAGACGAGCGACAGCCCGAGGTTGCCGGGCGTCCTCATCTCCGAAAAGGCGCCGTAGACGAAGGTCGAGAAGGGAGAAATGTCCCGACCTTGAACGTCGACGCGACGTGCCGGTCCACGACACGGCCGATCTGCCACCGCAATACCGAGCCGATACCGCCTCCGATGCCGACCCAGACTATGTCGATCGCTTGCATTCGTCCGGCCCCATCGCGAAGGGGCCGAAGAGGCGTGCCCCTCCGGCCGGTTCGTGAACGCGTCAGCTGAAGAAATAGAGCTGGCTGAGCGGAACGCGCTTGGCCGGCTCGATGGTCGCGTGCTTGCCGTTGACCGTCACGGCGAAGGTCTCCGGATCGACCTCGATCACCGGCATCGCGGCGTTGCGCACCATCGAACTCTTGGTGACGGTCCGCGTGCCGTAGACCGGCACCACCTGCGACTTCAGTTCGTAGCGGTCGACGATGCCGTCCTCGAACGCGGCGCGCGACGTGAACGTCATCCGGGTCTTGGCGAGCGCAGAGCCCTGGGCGCCGAACATCGGCCGGTAGAGCACCGGCTGGGGCGTGGGCAGAGAGGCATTGGGATCGCCCATCAGCGACCAGGAAATCATGCCGCCCTTGATGACCATCTTCGGCTTGGCGCCGAAGAACGCCGGCTCCCACAGCACGAGGTCGGCCATCTTCCCGATCTCGATCGACCCGACGACATGGGCGACGCCCTGCGCCAGGGCCGGGTTGATCGTCACCTTGGCGACGAAACGCAGCACGCGCTCGTTGTCGTTACCGGACGTGTCGCCGTCGTAGGCGCCCGCGCGCTGCTTCATCAGATCCGCGGTCTGGATGGCGCGCATCCAGTTCTCGCCGATGCGGCCCATCGCCTGGCTGTCGCTCGACAGGATCGAGATCGCGCCGAGGTCGTGCAGCACGTTTTCCGCGGCGATGGTCTCGGCACGCACGCGGCTTTCGGCGAAGGCGACGTCGGTCGGGATCTTCGGGCTGAGATTGTGACAGATCATCGTCATGTCGAACAACTCGGCCTGGGAATTGATCCCGTAGGGCAGGGTCGGGTTGGTCGAGCTCGGCAGCACGTTGGACAGCGCGGCCACGCGGATGATGTCCGGTGCATGTCCGCCGCCCGCGCCCTCCGTGTGGTAGGTGTGGATCGTCCGGCCTTCGAATGCGGCGATGGTGTTTTCGACGAAGCCGGCCTCGTTCAGCGTGTCGGTGTGGATGCAGACCTGGACGTCGTAATTGTCAGCGACCGTCAGGGCGTTGCGGATGGTGCCCGGCGTCGAGCCCCAGTCCTCATGGATCTTGAAGCCCATCGCCCCGGCATGCAGTTGCTCCACGAGCGGGACGGGCGCCGAGCCGTTTCCCTTGCCGAGCACGCCGGCATTGACCGGCCAGCCGTCGAACGAGCGGAGCATCATCTCGATGTTCCACGTGCCGGGCGTGATGGTGGTGCCGTTGGTGCCGTCCGAGGGGCCGATGCCGCCGCCGAACACCGTCGTGATGCCGTTCGAAAGCGCCGCCTGCGCCTGCTGCGGCTAGATGAAATGGACGTGGGCGTCGAGCCCGCCGGCCGTCAGGATGAGGTGCTCGCCGGAGATCGCATCCGTGCCCGGTCCGAGCGCGAGGCCCGGCGAAACGCCGGACATCGTCGACGGATTGCCCGCCTTGCCGATGCCGCAGACGAGGCCGTTCTTGATGCCGACATCGGCCTTGATGATGCCCTGCACCGCGTCGACGATGGTCACGTTGGTGATCACGAGGTCCGGCGCGCCGGCGGCGCTGGTCAGCTCGTTGTCGTAGCCCATGCCGTCGCGGAGCGTCTTGCCGCCGCCGTAGACGGCCTCCTCGCCATAGACCCGCAGATCCTTTTCGATCTCGATATAGAGGTCCGTGTCGGCAAGGCGGATCTTGTCGCCGGTGGTGGGACCGTAGAGGTCCGAATATTGCTGCCTCGAGATTTTGGCCATCTCAGAGCTCCATTCGAGAAAGGGTGAGGTGGCGTATTACGGCTTGTTCTTGAACCCGTAGCGGGTCACCCGCTCCATCGCGTCTGCGAGGCGCGGGCGATAGTCGTTGTAGGTCTCGTCGCCGACCCAGCCGTCCACCAGTCCGTTGAAGCCGAGCACGCGCTGCTTCCCCTGGAAGGGCACGAGCACGACTTCCTTCTCGTCGCCCGGTTCGAAGCGCAGGGCCGTGGTCGCGGGGATGTTGAGCCGCTTGCCGAACGCCTGCTTGCGGTCGAACTCGAGATAGGCGTTCACCTCGAAGAAATGGAAATGGGATCCGACCTGGATGGGCCGGTCGCCGGTATTGCGGACCTTCAGCGTGGTCGTCGGATAGCCCGCGTTGATTTCGATATCCCCCTCGGCGAGGACGAGGCCCCCGACGGGAGTCTTCTTCTGATCTGAGCTCATCGTGCTCCCCGTCGATCTACTTGATGGGATTGTGAACGGTGACGAGGCGGCTGCCGTCCGTGAACACGGCCTCCACCTGAACGTAGGGGATCATCTCCGGAACCCCCTCCATCACGTCGTCGCGCGTGATCGTCTTGGCGGCGAGTTCCATCACCTCTTCCACCGTCTTGCCGGCGCGCGCGCCCTCGAGGGCCGCAACGGAAATCAGGGAGACCGTCTCGGGATGGTTGAGCTTCAATCCCTGATCTTTTCGCTTCTGGGCGACCTGAGCGAGCGTATAGATCAAAAGCTTGTCGATTTCGCGTGGCGTAAAGTGCATGACCGATTTTCCTCGACAAACATGAACCGCCGCTATGCCTCTCAAAGCATAGCGGTTCGATCTGCTAACGCAGATCTCGTGTCGATAAGCGCCAACTCCGGACTATTTACGCCGGGTGTGCGAATACGTCGTTCCGGTCAAACTATAGGCGAAAATGAAACGCATTGCCAAGCGATTTGCCGCAAAATTGGCCAGTCCAATGTGGGCGAAATTGTCCTCGTGCGACGACTGCTGCTCGCAAGGGTAGCATGAAGGGCCAGTGGCGTCTTATGTTTGTGTCTGCGTCCGCCTCGGCCGCATCCAGAGGTTGATGCGTCGCCAAAAACGGGACAATGCCGCTCTCGTGCGACAAAGTCGTGCAGCAGGGAGTGACGGCCGTCAACGTGTCCCGTCCTCCGGCCGGTTGCCAATCCGCGCCCGGCAAACAGCTTCATCCCCGTGCAGGGACGCGGCCACCGTTGATCCTATCAATAGGAGGGCCGAAGGGCGGGGGGAGCAGGAGGGGAGCGAGGCTGGTGCTCTCAGGTGCGGGCGCACATGGGCCGTTGCATCACATACGCCGCTGCCACAGGGGCATTTGCATCATGCCATGGCGTCGCGTTCGGATGCAGGATTCGCTTCGCGCCCTTGCAGCGGCAGAACGCCCTTTTCCGCCGCCGCTACGCTGGCCCCAGAGCAACCCAGGCCACAGAGAAAGGGACGCCGACGTGTCACCCCGCGACGCGTGAACGCACATTCTCTCAAGC
>JAEZMP010000228.1 GCA_023442215.1 Pseudomonadota bacterium | reverse complement strand
GGCATCGAGCACCAGGGCGGCGACCAGCGGCGCGGCAGCACCGCCCGTCAGCACCGCGGCGCCGACGCCGACCACGACGCCCGCGGCGGCGCCCAGCACATCCCACCAGCTTCCGCCGGAAACGGTGGCCAGAGCCTCATCGTTCAGGGTCTCGACCGAGTTGTTCATTTCATAGATCGACATTTTTGCCTCCTTCAAGTTCATCTCAAAGCGCCTCGGCTTCCGGATCGGCTTTATATTTCGCCTGCGGAAGTCTGCGGTGTGTTTCAGTTACCGCCGAGAAATATTGACTCTGATTGTCAAAACTTGTCCGGCATCGGCGTTCAAGATTTCAAAAGGAAGAACGAGGTGATTTCCTGTCTTCGTTTCTTCCCGGCGACATCGCCGCGTCGATGAGATGAAGATACGCCTTCCCCAGACGGCGTATAGGGGGGCATACCCCATTGTGGGTACATGTCCTGGAATTAACAATCACTCGCGATTGCAGGACGAAGGGGCGAGGTGGAGACCGCGCGAAAGCCTCGCCACGCGCCAGCCGGGCCGGCTGGCACGGCAGTCGCGGCGAACCGGAGGCGAGCACAGGTTGGGAAAGAATTGCGGGCGGGCTCGCGCGCAGGCGCATCGGACAACCGCGCGGGAACCCGACGTGCGAAACCAGGGGGAACGGGAACCAGTGCGCGGATCGGCCGGGATATGCGGACCGAGAAGGTCGCGGGCGCACGGCCTGTCGGGGCCGACCGGGACGGCCGGCGCATCGGGCGGAACGCGCGGGCGTTCGCCGGCCGGGCCGTTGCGCGGGAACGCGCCGACCATCGCCGGCGCCGGCCCGCTGCCCGTCGCGTTACGCCTCACGGGCGGCAGCGGCGGCGGTTGATGCCGCCGGCAGGGCGCCCGCCTGGAGTTTGCGTGGCCGAAGCGCGCGCTTACGGCGTCGCCGGAGCCAGCTTCTGATAGGTGTTCTTGAGGTCGTCCTGGATCACGGTGGCCTTGCCGGTGGCGGACGCCATCAAATCTGTCTGGGGCACGCGCTCGGCATAGGTCCAGCCCTTCGGCAGCTTGAGCCGCGAACCGAGCTTGGGAAGGTCGGCGAAGGACAGCGTCTTGTCGACGATGCGGGCATAGGACTGCATCACGTAGACCGCGCCGTCCGGGGCGGTGAGTTCGAACACCGGCTTGCCGGCATCGAACCGGTAGACCGTGTCGCGGTCCACCGTCGTCTCGGTATAGGGCGCATCCCTGATGATGTCGGTCCAGGAGAGCGCGACTTCGGCGCGCTTCTCGAAGGTGATGCCGCCGATGTCGACCACCTCGCCGTTCATGGAGGCGCCGGACCCGAGGATGCTGTCCATGATGAAGTAGCGCGGACCGTTCATGACGACCATGTAGACGTCGAACCGGTTGCGGACATCGGCTGAGGTCAGCTTCTCCCAGAGGTCCTCCGGGCAGTCGTCATGGCCGACGGTGTTGTATACGCTGGCCGTGGGGCCTGTCAGCGAGAACGAAAGCGGCAGGACCTCGCAGTAGCGCCGGTCGCGCATCGCGAGCTTTCCATTGTTCGACGTCGCCGCGTCGGGCGCCGCTGCCGCCTCGGGTGCGGGCGCGGCCGTCTGTGCCGTGGCCGGCACGGCGGCGAGGGCGAGCAGCGCAGAGGCGGCGATGGCGCGCACCCTGAGGGCCGACACGGCCCCGCGAAGGCCAGACGCAGGCAAAAGTCCCATGAAAATTCCCCGTCTCCGGTTCAGCGGCATCAGCCTCGCAAATCTTGCCGCACTGCGAAAGGCCGCGCCGGGGATACAGCCAATAATCGCCACCCGCCGGGACCGCGCCACAACGAAAGAGGCCCCGCCTCTCGCGAGGCAGGGCCTTTCCGGGGTGGGCGATGCGGCGGGGCCGCCGGCATCAGAAGCCGGTGCTGCCCGAGGGCGGCAGCGCGATGCCGGGGCCGAGCGGCAGGTTCACGATGCCCGGCGAGAAGCCGGAGCCGCCAGAGGTCGGCGGCAGGGCGATGCCGGGTCCGAGCGGGAGGCTCGTGATGACGTGCTCGATGCCGACGGGGATGCCGGTGGGGTCGAGCGGTAGCTCCGGGCCGGGCGCGAAGGGAAGAATGCTGATACCGCCGTCGATCAGCGCCAGCGCGTCGTCATCGATCAGCAGGGCATTTCCGTTGGTTTTGAAGGTCGACATGATCCGTCTCCTGGTTCGCGGCTTCTGCTCGTGGACGGTTCAGTGCGTCGACTGGGTCGGCGGCACGAACTGGTTCGCGTCGGGGTTGGGGCACGGCCCGATCGGGAATTTCACCGTCGGGTTGGGGCACGGGCCGATGACGGGGTCGGTCGGGTTCGGGCAGGGGCCGAAGAAGCCGCCGGAGAGCGCGCCCAGCACCTCATCATCGATGACGTTCGGGCGGGTGTTGATTTCAAAGATCGACATGGCTGCCTCACTCAAGTTCGGGTTCAGACAAGGCCGCTTCCGGATCGGCGGGAAAGCGTTTCCGGAGGTGTCCCGTTGATGGTTACATCGCCGAGAAAGAATGGCTCGTGGCATCAAGACTTGGTCGGCATCGGCGTTCTGATATCTTGCTGAGAGAGCGCGTTTTCTTCTTCGCTTCTTCGCTCGATATCGCCGCGTCGATGAGATGAAGATACGCCCCTGCGCCGGGTTGAACAGACGGCGGTTCCCCAAAGCGGGTACATTTCCTGTAATTAACAATCACTCGCATATCCGACCGCATAGGGAGCGGGCGCGGACGGACGGCAGACATCGCACGGGGAACGCGGCAGACTGGGCCGGCGCGATTCGGCCCGCCCCGCCGGCGCGCGCCGTGTTCCACGTTCCATCGTCCAGGCTCCTCATCGACGTCTCATGGGTCTGATCCAAACCATCGCGGAGGTCCGCCGCCGGACCGCCCGGCCGCTGCCGGAGACGGTCGCCGTCGAGATCGATCGCCGCGTCGTCGCGGTGCGGCTGCGAGTCAACGCGCGCGCGCGCCGGCTGACGCTGCGGCTGCCGATCGGCACGGATTCGCCCGTCGTCACCGTGCCGCCGCGGGTGAACGAGGCGGCGGTGCGCGCCTTCCTGCACGAACACCGCAGCTGGCTCGCCGAGCGCATGGCGCGGCGGCCGCAGGCGGTGCCGTTCCGCGCCGGCGAGACCATTCCGTTTCGCGGCACGCCGCACCTCATCCACCATGACGGCCGGATGCGCGGCGGCGTCCGCGCCGAGATCGGGGAGGACGGCGGCGCGCGCCTCGTCGTCAGCGGAGATCCGCTGGCGCTGCCGCGCCGGGTCTCGACCTTTCTGCGGCGCGAGGCCGAAGCGGCCATTACCCGCGCCGTCCTGCGCGATACGGCCGCCCTCGGCGTCGCGGCGAAGGCCGTGCGCATCCGCGACACCACGAGCCGCTGGGGCTCGTGCACGAGCGACGGAATCCTCTCGTTCTCATGGCGGGTCGTGCTGGCGCCGCCTTTCGTTCTCGATTATCTCGTCGCTCACGAGGTGGCCCATCTCGTGGAGATGAACCATTCGCCGGCCTTCTGGCGGCTCGTCGCGCGGCTTCACCCGGAAGCGCGGCAGGGTCGCCTCTGGCTCAAGCAGCACGGTCCCC
>JAEZMP010000173.1 GCA_023442215.1 Pseudomonadota bacterium | reverse complement strand
CCCTTGCCGGCGACGACGAGCACATCGTCTGCGCCGAGCATGGCGACACCGGCGGCGATGGCCTCGTCGCGGTCGCCGATTTCGATCGCCCCGGGAGCCGCCGCCAGAATGGCGCGGCGGATGTCGGCAGGCTCTTCGCTGCGGGGATTGTCGTCTGTGACGATGACCGTGTCGGCAAGGCGGGACGCGATGGCGCCCATCAGGGGGCGCTTGCCGCGGTCCCTGTCTCCGCCAGCGCCGAACACCACCACCAGCCGGCCGGGCGTTATCGGCCGCAGCGTGGTCAGCACGGCTTCGAGAGCATCGGGCTTGTGGGCATAGTCGACGAACACCGGCGCGCCTTCTGCCGTGCGGCCGACGAGATCGAGGCGGCCCGGCGCGCCTTCGAGCCCCGCAAGCGCATCGAGCGCAATGGCTGGCGCGATCCCGACAGCGATGGCGAGGCCGGCGGCCGTCAGCGCGTTGGCGACCTGAAAATCGCCGAGGAGGGGCAGGAACGCGGTGTGGACACCGTCCGCGGCTGCGATCGTCAGCCGCTGGCCCGTTCCTTCCGGTGTCGCGGAAACTAGGCGAAGCGTCTCGCCATTCGCCCCGACGGTGACGAGCGGCAGGCCGCGCTCTCGCGCCGCGGCGATCACCTCTCGGCCGCCCGGTGCATCGGGGTCGACGACGACGGGCGCGCCTTCCGGCAGCAGTTCGCGAAACAGGCGCAGCTTGGCGGCGAGATAGTCCTCGACCGTCGGATGGTAGTCCATGTGGTCGCGGCCGAGATTCGTGAAGGCGGCCGCCTTGAGCGCGACGCCGTCGAGCCGGCGCTGGTCGAGCCCGTGGCTGGAAGCCTCCATCGCCACATGGGTTATGCCCTCGCGGGCGAGCCGGGCGAGATCGGCATGCAGCGTCACCGGGTCGGGCGTCGTCAGGCTGCCATAGACCTTCGCCTTGGCGGTGACGATGCCGAGCGTGCCGAGGCTTGCGGCGGGATGGCCGGCAGCCTCGAAGATCTGCCGGGTGAAGGCGGCGACCGAGGTCTTGCCGGCCGTTCCGGTCACCGCGACGATGGTCTCCGGCTGTGGTGCGTGGAGCCGCGCGGCCATCCTCGCGAGACGGCGGCGGGGATCGGCATCGCGCAGCACCGGCACGCCGAGGTCCGGTGGCACCGCCGAATCGAGACCCACGAGCACGGCCGGCGAGCCGGCCTTCACCGCTGCCCTGGCGAAGGCGGCGCCATCGGCGTGCGTTCCAGGCAGGCCGGCGAACAGCACGCCCGGTCCCGCCTTGCGGCTGTCCGCCGTCAGGCCCGCGACAGCGACGCCGCCTTCGGCGGGGCTGATGACGAGGTCCGGGGCGAGGTCGGCGAGGCGCATGATGTCGGTCGGCTTTCAGTAAGGTTAATGCAGGCTGTCGGGTGAAACCCGGCGCCGGCTTTTCAGACCGGCGGCGGGGATGGGCATCGAGGCGTTCAGTCGTTTCCGGCGAGGGTCTTCATGCCGGCCGTTGCGGCGGTCCCGGACGAGGCCAAGGTCGCTGCCGAGGCCGTCGGGCCGGACGCCAGGATCTGCTCGGCTGTCATGTCGACGCCGGGTTGGATGCCGAGCATCGGCAAGATGCGGCGCAGGATGTTGGCGGCCATCGGAACGGCATTGGCGCCGGAGGCCCGTCCAGCCCCCGGCGTCTCCGGGCGTGGATCATCGATGGTGACCATCATCAGGTAGCGCGGGTGGTCCATCGGGAACGCCGCCATGAACGAATTGACGTTCTGGTCCTTGGAGTAGCGTCCGCCGATCACCTTCTCCGCGGTGCCGGTCTTGCCGCCGATATCGAATCCCGGAATGTTCGCGCGCCGGCCCGACCCCTTTTCCGCATTGATGCGGAACAGGTAGCGCATCATGTCGCTGGTATGCGGCTGGACGATCCGCACGGCGATCTTGTCGGCCTCTTCCTTGGTGCGGGGGAAGAAGGTCGGCGGAATGTAGCGTCCGCCGTTCATCAGCGCGGCGCCGGCGGAAGCGGCCTGCATCGGGCTTACGGAGATGCCGTGGCCGAAAGCCGTGGTCGCGACGGTGATGTCCTTCCAACTGCGCGGCACGATGGGTGCACCAACCTCCGGCAGGTCGGTTTTCAGCTTCTGAAGGAAGCCGAAGCGGCCGAAATATTCTTTCATCGCTCCGCCGCCGATGGAGAGTGCGATGCGGCCGGTGCCGATATTGGACGAGTAGATGAAAATCTCGGGAACGGTGAGCGGGCGGTGCTTGCCGTGGAAGTCGTGAATGGCGAAGCGACCGATCCGCAAAGGTACGGAAGCATCGAACACCGAGTTCAAGCTGATCTTGCCCACATCGAACGCCGCGGCGATCGTGAAGGTCTTGAACACTGAGCCGAGTTCGTAAACGCCCGCCGTGGCGCGGTTCATCTTGTTCTTTTCGAGCGCCTCGACCGGATCGTTGGAATCGAAGTCCGGCACGGAGCTCATTGCGATCACCTCGCCGGTCTCGACATCGAGGACGATGCCGATGGCCGCTTCGGCGCGATAGCGCTCGACCCCCTGCACGAGTTCGTCGCGCACGGCGTGCTGGATGCGCAGGTCGATGGAGGTCTTGACCGGCTCGAGGTTGCGGGTCTGGGCGAAGCCGAGCGCGTGCAGGTCCGCGAGGCCCTGGCCGTCGACTTCCTTCTCAAGGCCCGCGATGCCCTGATTGTCGACGTTCACGCCGCCGAGGATGTGGGCCGCGACATTGCCGCCGGGATAGAAGCGCCGGTTTTCCTGAAGGAAGCCGATGCCGGGAATGCCGAGATCGTAGATCTGCCGCTGGCGGGCCGGCGAAAGCTCGCGCTTCAGCCAGATGAAGCCCGCCTTGGAGGCGAGGCGGTTGCGCGTGGTAGCATCGCCAAGTTCCGGAAGCACGCTCGAGAGCAGCTCCGAGGCCTCGTCGGCGTCCAGCACCTTCCGCGGCTCGGCAAAAAGCGACACGGAGCGGATGTCGGTCGCGAGGATTTCGCCGTTGCGGTCGACGATGTCGGGGCGGGCGGCGGCGACGGCATCCTGCGCCGAACGCCAGGCGGTCGCGGCATGGTCCGGCGCAAGCGCGAGCTGGCCCAGCCGGCCGACGAACACGACGAACAGCAGCGAGAAGCCGAGCATCGCCAGTCCGATGCGGCCACGGGTGGAGTCCTGCGCGGTCTTGCCGAGGCGCCGGATATTGGGAAGCATGGCGCCGGAGGTCATGGTCAGGCTCATCGCGCGCGCCTCACTCTGTCGCCGACAGCGGGTTGCCGCCGTCTTCTTCTTCAGTGTCGTCCGTGGTTGCCGCGGCGGGGTCGTTCGGCACCGCCCCGATCGATCCCGTCACCAGCGCGTCGATGGCGTCGCGGTGGGCGGGGGCAGGATTGGCGGCCATCTGGCCACTCGCAGGCTGTCCGCCGGACGCGCGCGCCTGGGCACCGTGGCTCGCGCCTTCCGCGGGGATCTCTGGCTCGGGCGGCCGTTCCGGAATGTCGGCGAGCGTGCCGATCTGCTTCGGATCGAGGAACTGGAGGTGCAGCACGTCGCCGTAGCGCGTGGCGATGCCCTGCAGCCGCGACGGCTGGTCGAGCAGCGCCCATTCGGCCTTGAGATCGGCGATCTTCTCGTGCTCGCGGGCGATTTCGCGCTTCAGCTTCGCCAATTGGGAAGCGGCGTGCGCGCTGTCGCGCTTCTCCTCGAACGCGAAGGCGGCGACCACGATGGTGGCGAGCGCGAGAAGGACGCTGAGAAGGCGGCCATAAGGGAAACGACGCATCATCGCTCAGCCTCCCGTGCCGATGATCACGGACGGCACGCCGAAGGCGTCGGGATCGATCGGGCGTGCCGGCGCGCCCGTGCGCTCCGCCGCCCGCAGCTTTGCCGAGCGGGCGCGGGGATTGGCGGCGACTTCTTCAGGCGAGGGGGCGACGACGCCGCGCACGGCGACGCGGAAGGTCGCCGGCGGTACCTCCGCCTCGGGCAGGTGGCGCGAACCGCCGGCCCGCTCCCGCGTGCGATCGGCCAGGAATCGCTTCACGATGCGGTCTTCCAGGCTGTGGAAGGCCACGACCACCAGCCGCCCGCCGGCTGCGAGGATGCGTTCGGCGGCGCCGAGCGCTTCGACGAGCTCGTCGAGCTCGCGGTTGACGGCGATGCGCAGCGCCTGGAACGTCCGGGTGGCGGGATGTATGCCGTCGCCGGATTTCGGCACGACGCGCTCCACCAGACGAGCAAGGTCGGCGGTGCGAGAGAACGGCTGCTCCTTGCGGCGTTCCACGATCGCACGCGCGACCGCACGGGCGCGCCGCTCCTCGCCATAGAGCCCGATGATGCGGGTCAGCGTGCCGATATCGGCATCGTTGACGAGATCGGCGGCGCTCATGCCGTCCTGAGACATGCGCATGTCGAGCGGACCGTCGCCGCGGAACGAGAAGCCGCGTTCGGCCTCGTCGAGCTGCATCGAGGAGACGCCGACATCGAGCACCACGCCATCGACCGTGGTCCGCCGTCCGGCGAGGACGGCACGCGCGTGTTCGTCGAGCGCGGAGAAGCGGCCGTGGACGAGAGTCAGGCGACCGCCGGATGCGGCCTCGACCGGCCGTCCTGCCGCGACGGCATCCGGGTCGCGGTCGATCGCGATCACCTCGGCTCCGGCGGCAAGGATGGCGCGGCTGTAGCCGCCGGCACCGAACGTGCCGTCGATCACCACGCGGCCCTCCAGCGGGGCAAGCGCCGCCACCACCTCGTTCAGCATCACGGGCCGGTGGCGTGCGTCGGTGGCGGGAAGGGAGGGCGGGGCCGCGGGAGCGCCGGTCGTCATGAGCGTTCTCCTGCTGCGGCGGCGCCGGACTGGAACATCGCCAGCGCGCGGCGCATGGCTTCGGCACGGTGGGCTGCGAAGCGCTCCGGCTCCCAGATCTGGAATTTGAAACCCTGGCCGACGAACACGAGTTCGCTGGTGATGCCGGCATGGGCCTTGATGGATTCACTCAAGGTGACGCGTCCCTCGGCGTCGATCTTCAGGACTTCACTGATGCCGAACAGCGCGGTCGCGACGAAATCGTGCTCGGCCGTCAGCGATTGAAAACCGCCGAGCCGCCGTTCGATCTCGGCAATGAGCTGGTTTCCGCCCGCATCCACCGCCGGCTGATGCGGCGAGGGAAAGCAGTAGAGCCCCTCGAACCCATCCCGTCCCAGCACGGCGCGAAACGGCGCAGGGACGGAAACCCGCCCCTTGGCGTCGAGCCGCATCGTGAAGTGGGACACGTATCCGTGCATCGCCTCACCTGCCCGGCCAACAACACGCCAATAGATCGCGTTGCGACGCGGGACCGACCGGGGAACGCCGGAGACCCTCGGCAAAGGACGCAACAAGAACGAAATTCGGCGCGGGCGGTGTGGCGAAATCAGTCCGATACCGAGCGCTGAAGGTCCGCCCGACCGCCTCGATCCGATGGATTTTGGGATAGCATGGGAGGTCATGGGCGTCAATGGACCGATATGGATTCCACCGCCACGCGGCGACCTCAAGCACGTATCACGAACAAGGTTGAAACCGCGTAAATCCATGCCCTTGTGGTCGAAACCTCGGGCAGGTCCAGATGTTGTGTGTTTGGGCGGATCGAACGCACGCGAACGGTGCCGGCGGGGCCGTCGGGCCCTGCGCAGGGTGGGGAAATGTCGGCGGAATGGACCGGAAGGGGAGAGTGCCAGCCGGCCTGTAAGCCGGGTTCTGTAAGGCGGGCCGGTGGGCCCGCGCGACGGCCATTCATCTGGGACGCCCGTTGCCGGACGCCTCTCGCGACCTACCCGGGCGGCTGGCCCGGAAACGGGCTGGGGTTGGCCCCGCGCCGCCCCTATTCGGTCTTGCTCCCGGTGGGGTTTACCGTGCCGTCCCCGTTGCCGGGTCCGCGGTGGGCTCTTACCCCACCCTTTCACCCTTACCCGCGCATGCGCGGGCGGTTTGCTTTCTGTGGCACTTTCCCTGAGGTCACCCTCGCCGGGCGTTACCCGGCACCGTGTTTCCGTGGAGCCCGGACTTTCCTCCCCGGCGACCTTTCGGTCCCTGCCGGAGCGGCCGTCCGGCCGGCTGGCGCCATCCGCTTAAAGCAAAAGCGCGCCGGAGGGAAATCCGGCGCGCGCGATGGTGGGAGAAAATGTGTCGTACGGGCACGCGCCCGGCAAACGGACGCCGCCTCAGGGCTTGGGCGGGGCCTTCGCAGCCAGAAGATCGCGGATCTCGGTCAGCAGCACGACCTCGGCGCTGGGCGGAGGCGGAGGTGCGGCCTTCTTCTCGCCCTCTGCGATCGCGCGCATCTTGTTGATGCCCTTGACGACGAGGAAGAGGGCCACCGCCACGATCGCGAACTTCACCACGGCATTCAGGAACAGCCCGATGTTCAGCGTCACGGCGCCGGCGGCCTGGGCGGCGGCAAGGCTGACATAGGGTCCGGGCGGCGTGCCGTCGCGCAGCGTGACGAACATGTTGGTGAAATCGACGCCGCCGAGCGCCAGCCCGATCGGCGGCATCAGGATGTCTTGCACCAGCGAGGAGACGATCGCGCCGAACACGCCACCGATGATCACGCCGATGGCGAGATCGAGCATGTTGCCCTTGATGGCGAAATCGCGGAATTCCTTCAGAATGCTGCTCATCGTCGACCTCTTCTGCGGGTTCCGTGGTGCCGGGCGTTGCCGCCCGGCGTGATATTGTGAGGGTCGGCCTGCCGGCTGTCTACTTGAGGCTCATGGACAGCGTGCGGGCGATATGGTCCGATTGCGGATCAAGGTCGGAACGCAATGTCCGCGAACGGATATGCAACCTTCGGCTGCCGGTGGTCCCTCGGGGACGATCATCCATTCGGCACCCGGAGCGGGAGGGCACACGGGCTGTCATGCTCCAGGTCTCGATCATCCTGGTCGTCATCGTCGGCTATATCGGGCTCCTGTTCACCGTCGCGAGCTACGGGGACCGGCAGGCGGCGCGCGGGCGCGGCCGGGCCGCGCGGGGCAAGGGCCGCAGTTCGATCTACGCGCTGTCCCTTGCCGTCTATTGTACGTCGTGGACCTTTCTTGGTTCCGTCGGCCTGTCCTCCACCAGCGGCCTTTCATTCCTGACAATCTATATCGGCCCGGCGCTGCTGTTCACGGTCGGCCGCCCGCTGCTCGCCCGGGTGATCTATCTCGCCAAGCTGGAGCGCATCACCTCCGTTGCCGACTTCGTGGCTGCGCGCTACGGCAAGAGCCAGGTGGTGGCGGCCGTCGTGACGCTGATCGCGGTGGTCGGCTCGATCCCCTATCTGGCCCTTCAGCTCAAGGCCGTCTCGATTTCCGTCGAGACCCTGGTCGCCCATCTCGGCGGACCGGAGATGGCGGCGGCCGGCGCCGGCGCGGCCCGGTTCGGCGACATCTCGCTCCTGGTCGCGCTCGCGATGGCGGCATTCTCCATCCTGTTCGGCACCAGGCACGCCGATGCCACGGAGCATCAGGAAGGCATGATGCTGGCGATCGCCGCCGAGTCGATCGTCAAGCTCTGCGCCTTCCTCATCGTCGGCACCTATGTCACCTTCGTCATGTTCGGGGGGGCCGGTCCGCTCATCGCCGACCTGATGGCCCATCCCGACATCGCCGCGGTGTTTGCCTCGCCGCCGGACGGCGGTCCGTGGATCGTGCAGCTCGCGCTTTCGTTCGTCGCGGCGCTGCTGCTGCCGCGGCAGTTCCACGTCGCCGTGACCGAGAACACCGGGCCGGCGGAACTGACCCGCGCCGCATGGCTGTTTCCGCTCTATCTGCTGGCGATCAACCTGTTCGTGGTGCCGGTGGCTGCAGCGGGCCTGCTGACCTTCGGCGGCAGCGTCGATGCCGATACCTTCGTGCTCGCCCTGCCGCTTTCGACCGGAGCCAACGGCGTGGCGCTGATCGCCTTCGCCGGCGCGCTGTCGGCGGCCACGGCGATGGTCATCGTCGAGTCCGTCGCCCTGTCGATCATGATCTCGAACGACTTCATCTTCCCGCTGATGCTGAGCCGCCGCGAGCGCAGGTTCGGCGTGCCGCCGGCGGCAGGCGGGGTGGGTGGTGGCGGTGCGGACATGGGGCGCCGGCTTCTCCTCGTCCGCCGTGCGGCCATCGTCGCGGTGATCATGCTCGCCTACGGCTATTATCGGGCGGTCGGCGGCGCGGCGGCTCTTGCCCAGATCGGCTTGCTCGCCTTTGCCGCGGTGGCGCAGATCGCTCCGGCCTTCTTCGGCGGCATGATCTGGCGGCGTGCGACCGCGCGCGGCGCCATCGCGGGCATGGTTTCGGGCTTCGCGCTGTGGGCCTACACGCTGCTGCTGCCGAACTTCGTCGCGTCGGGCCTGCTTCCGGAAAGCCTCATCACAGACGGGCCGCTCGGCATCTGGCTGCTGCGACCGCAGGCGCTGTTCTCGTTCACCTTCGATCCGTTCATCCATGGCGTGTTCTGGAGCCTCGCCGTCAATCTCGCCGCCTATATCGCGGTGTCGCTGATGCGCCCGCCGGAGGTGAGCGAGCGGCTGCAGGCCTCGCAGTTCGTGCCGAGCGATCTCGGGCCCGTGCCGAACCTGCGGCTGTGGCGGACCTCGGTCACCGTCAGCGACCTCAAGGCCACTATCGCGCGCTATCTCGGCGAGGCCCGCACCGATGCCGCGTTCGAAGGCCACGAGCGCGGACGGGGCATCATGCTGCAGCCCAAGGCGGCGGCCGATGCCGAACTGCTGCGGTTCTCCGAGCGGCTGCTCGCGAGCGCGGTCGGCTCCGCTTCGTCGCGGCTGGTGCTTTCGTCCCTGATCAGGCAGCGCGATCCCGCCGCCAAGCGCGCCTACAAGCTGCTCGACGACGCGACCGCCGCGATCCGCCACAATCGCGACCTGCTGCAGACGGCCCTCGAGCAGGTCCACGAGGGCATCGCGGTGTTCGACAGCGAATTGCGGCTGTCGTGCTGGAATCGCCAGTTCCACCGGCTCCTCGACATTCCGCCCGAGATCGTGGAGGTGCGCACGTCGCTGCGGGCGATCCTTCACCAGATTGCCGAGCGCGGCGATCTTCAGTCGAACGACCCGGCCCAGCGCAGCGCGGAGGCCATCATCGAAACGCGGCTGGCCGATCTCCTGTCCGGCGCCGGCACCACTCTTGAACGGCGGCTCGCCTCGGTCGGCCGCATCGTCGAGATCCATTCGAGCCCGATGCCGGACGGCGGTGTGGTGCTGCTGCTCGCCGATATGACCGACCGCGTGCTCGCGGCGGAAGCGCTCGCGCGGGCGAACGAGACGCTGGAGCGGCGGGTTCGCGAGCGCACCGCCGAGCTGGAACGTCTCAACCGCGAACTGACCCGCGCCAAGGCGGCGGCCGAAGAGGCCAATATCGGCAAGACCCGGTTCCTCGCCGCAGCCGGCCACGATATCCTCCAGCCGCTCAACGCTGCCCGGCTCTATGTCTCAACGCTGGTCGAACGGCTTCGCGCCTCGGAGCAGGCGCCGCTGGTGGAAAAGATCGAGGCGTCGCTGGAATCGGTCGAGGAGATCATCGGCGCGCTCCTCGACATCTCGCAGCTCGACGCGGGAGCCCTGAAGCCGGAGATCACCGCCTTCCGGCTGGAAGATATCTTCTCCACCCTGCGCGTGGAGTTCGAGCCGATCGCCCGCGCCCGGGGACTGAGGCTCGTCATCGTCCCGACCTCGCTCTCGGTGCGGTCCGACCGGCGTCTGGTGCGCCGGCTTCTACAGAACTTCGTCTCCAATGCCATCAAGTATACCGAGCGCGGCGGCGTCGTGGTCGGGTGCCGCCGCCGGCACGGCCGGGTCGCGATCGAGGTGGTCGACAGCGGTATCGGCATCCCCGGGTCGAAACTCGACGAAGTCTTCAAGGAGTTCCGCCGCCTCGATACGGGCCAGGCCGCCGGCCGCACGGTTCACGGCCTCGGTCTCGGTCTCTCGATCGTGGAGCGCATCGGCCGGATGCTCGATCTGCCGATCAGGGTGTGGTCGCGGACCGGAAAGGGCTCACGGTTCGCTGTGGAACTGCCGTCCGCGCCGACGCCTGCGGCCGTGCTGCCAGCGGCACCGCCGGCCGCTCTTCCGGCCGCCTCGCGGGGCCTCGATATCCTCTGCATCGACAATGAGCCGGATATTCTCGACGGCATGACATCGCTTCTCACCGGGTGGGGCCACCGCGTGCTGGCGGTGCCCGGCCTCGAGGCCGCGATCGCCGAAGCCGATGCCCGCGGCTTCGTCCCGGAGGTGATGCTCGTCGATTTTCATCTCGGCGATGCCAACGGGCTCGACGTTGTCGCAGCGCTGCGCGCCCGCTGGGGCGCGGGGCTTGGTGCGGTTCTGGTGACGGCGGATCGTTCGGCCGACCTGAGGGCCCGGGCGCAGGCGACCGGGGTCGCCATCATCAACAAGCCGGTGAAGCCGGCGCCGCTCAGGGCCGTACTCGCGCGCCGCGGCCGGCTCGCCACCGCCGCGGAGTGACCGCCGCGAAGTGACTGCCGCCGGATGACGTTGCCGGGAGACGCGTGCTGGCCTCTCCCGTCGTCCGGGTGTGGCGGGTGCGTGCGGCGCGCTTCCATGCTAATTCGCCTGATCCGATCGTTGCCGAATGCGAGAGACATCCATGCCGTCGACCCCTTCCGCGCTGCCTGCCGTAGAGGCGCTGAGCGAAGCCGAGGCCGGCCGCGAACATGCCGCGCTGGCGGACGAAATCCGCGGCCACGACCGCGCCTATTATCGCGAGGACGCGCCGACCGTCTCCGACGCGGAGTACGACGCGCTTCGTCTGCGGCTTCTGGCGTTGGAACGGCGTTTCCCGTCGCTCGCGACGCCCGAAAGCCCGAGCCGCACGGTCGGAGCCGAGCCGGCGGTGGAATTCGGCCAGGTCCGGCACCGCATCCCGATGCTGTCGCTCGACAATGCGTTCGCCGACGAGGACGTGGTCGATTTCGAGGCTCGCGTACGTCGCTTCCTGAGACTCGCGCCCGAGGACGAACTCGTCGTCACCGCCGAGCCCAAGATCGATGGG
>JAEZMP010000166.1 GCA_023442215.1 Pseudomonadota bacterium | reverse complement strand
GCCCCCCCCCCGCCGGGCGTGGGGGGCCCCCCCCCCCCCGGCCCCCACGACGATGCGCTCGGACACCGCCCCGAACAGCCCGCAGGCGAGGATGGCATAAAGCCCGGCGAGCACCACCGCCGTGACCGGGGAAACGCCGGTGGCGGAGGCGATGCCGATGACCACGTTGAAGGTGATCGCGGTACCGAGCGACGTGATCGCGCCGAAGGCGAAGTTGATGCGGGAGGTGATGCCGTAGACGAGCGCGTAGCTCGACGCCAGCAGGCCGTAGAACGACCCGGAGACGACCGCGTTCACGGCCTGCTGGAGCGCATAGGCCAGCGAGAACGACGAAAGGCCAGACACCACCGCGGAAACCATCGCCCTCCCCCCGAACAGGCAGATCGACGCCGCGCACCCGGCCGGGCGCGCGATGCCGCGAGACGTGCAGCGCGAGACCGCCCGACCCCGTGTCCGCCCCTGCCGGATCATGGCCCGGCACCGCCCTGTGCGCCAGACCCACGGCCGGAGCCTTCGTTTCGGCGCGCGGCGGCCGTTGCCGACCCTGTTCAACCGCCGGTCGAGCCTCTACTCTGACGGAATTCCGGAGGCAGACCTGGAGGGGAACGATGACGGCAGCCGCACTCCACTATGACGCATTCGGTTCGCTGAAGAGGACGGGAATGGTGCTCGGCGCCGCCGCGATCCTCGGCCTCGGGCTGCTCGTAGCAGTGAACGAAGGGCCGCGCTGGTTCGCGCACGAGAAGGCTCCGGCGCTCGCGCTCGAAGGCGGCGGCTTCCTGTTCAACTACCGCATCGCCGAGGTGAGCTACGGCCTCGTGGCGCAGGCGAAGCCCCCGGTGCCGGACGGCACCCTGATCGAGGCGCACTTCGCCGATCCGGCCGGCGGCCCGCCGCTCGTCGTGACCAACACGGCGCACGGCGAACTTTCCAAGATCGTGGTGCGCTCGCCGCCGGTCCACGGCGTCAAGGCGGGCGTGCCCTACGACGTGACGGTCCGCCTGATCGATCCGCGGACCAAGGAGGCGTTCGCCACGCTGGAGACGAGCTTCAAGTCCGATCTCGACGACACGGTGATGCCGACGAGACCGCTGACCGTCGGCCCCGGCTATCAGCGCCCGCCCGAGCCCTGAGCCGCGCGGACGCGTGGCGTCGCTCTATCGTCACGGTTCGAGCGGACACTGGCGAATCGAATTGCACAGCCCGGGCCGCCGGGACGGTTCGGACTTGCGGGACCGCGTCTCCACGGGGCGCGGCCCGGAACCCGGCGTGACCGGCGGCGGCGCCCGGGGCCTGCCACCGGAACCCGACGATGGATGACGACGACGATATCGGCTTTGGCAGCGGCGGATGGGGCGCGCCCGGAACCGTGCCCGCCGTTCTGGCGCCGGTTCTCGCCGCGCTCGGCTTTCTCGTGTTCGCGGCGCTGCGGGGCGAGCTTTCCTCCGGCACCGCGCTGCTCGGCATCCTGATCGTCGGCACGGTCGGCTTCGTGGCGGCGCTCGGCCTCGGTGCGCGGGTGCGCCGGCGGGTGCGGCGCGCGCCGGAGGCGAGCCGGACGCTCTGGCCCGACGGCGGGATGAAGCTGACCGTCGAGGCCCTGCCGGAACCCTGCTACATCGCCGATTCGCGCGGACGGCTGCGGTTCGCCAATGCCGCGGCGGCCGCCGCCTTCGGCCCGATCCAGCCCGGCGACCCGCTGTCGTTCCGCCTCCGGGTGCCGTCGGTGCTGGCCGCGCTCGATCGCGTTTCGGCCGGTGGGCCGGCGGAAACGGTCGCCTGGACCGAGAAGATCCCGACCGATCGCTGGTATGAGGCGCGCATCGTGCCGCTGCGCCTGCCGGGCCGCGAGCGGCGCGTCGGCGACGGACCGGACTTCGTGTTCCTGATGATCCACGACCAGACGGAGCAGAAGCGCACGGAGACGCTGCGCGCCGACTTCGTCGCCAACGCCAGCCACGAGCTGCGCACGCCGCTCGCCTCGCTTTCCGGCTTCATCGAGACCCTGCAGGGCCCCGCCCGCCGGGACGAGGCGGCGCGCGAGCGCTTCCTCGCCATCATGGCCGATCAGGCGCGGCGAATGGGCCGGCTGATCGACGACCTGCTGCACCTCTCCCGCATCGAGATGCGCGCCCACATCCGCCCCTCCGCCCTGGTCGATCTCGGGGCGGTGGTGCGCACCGTCGCCGACGGCCTCGAGCCGCTCGCCGACGAAAACGAGGTGGTGATCGTGCGCGAACTGGCGGAGAGCGGCCCGGTGGTGCGCGGCGACCGCGACGAACTGGTGCAGGTGGTCGAGAACCTGGCCGAGAACGCCATCAAGTACGGTGCCGCCGGCAAGCGGGTGGTGCTGTCGTGCTGGACCGATCGCAGCGGCGCCCAGCCCGCCGCCGTGATCTCGGTGCGCGATTTCGGACCCGGCATCGCCCCGGAGCACCAGCCGCGCCTGACCGAGCGGTTCTATCGCGTCGACGTCGCCTCCAGCCGCAGCCAGCGCGGCACCGGCCTCGGGCTCTCCATCGTGAAGCACATCCTCGCCCGCCACGGCGGCCGGCTTTCGATCGAAAGCCAGCCGGGCAAGGGCGCGACGTTCATCCTCCGGCTCGATTGCGCCGAAACGCCGCTCCCCGCGGCGACACCGGAGGAAAACCCGAGCCTTTCCAACGAGATGGACCTTCATAAAACGACCATCGGAGAGTCATAAAAGGAAGGCAACCGGGATCGGCCGCTCGGCGTTCCGGGCGGCTTTTCCGCTCAGCTTGGCGGCATTGGCCGTTCGGCAAACCCGCACGGCGCGATAAGATGGAACAGACCCCGTCGTCCGGACGTCTCGACCGGACGGCCCTGTTCCAATTCTGGAGATGGCAATGCCCCAGCACACCGTCGTCGCCTATGACGACGAACTGAAGCAGCTCGCCGGCTGGATCGCCGAAATGGGCGGCCAGGCCGAGCGCCTGCTGATCGACGCCGTGACCGCGCTTTCGCGGATCGACACCGATCTCGCCCAGCAGGTGATCGTCAACGACCAGCGCCTCGACATCGTGCAGCGCAAGGTGGAGGAAGCGGCGATCTCGATCATCGCCCGCCGCCAGCCGATGGCCCGCGACCTGCGCGAGATCGTTTCGGCGCTGCGCGTTTCGAACGATCTGGAGCGTGTGGGCGACCTCGCCAAGAACATCGCCAAGCGCGTCGTGGCCATGAACGGCCAGTACCAGTCGAAGCGGCTCGTGCTGGGCGTGGAGCACATCTCCGAGATCGCGCTCGAACAGATCAAGACCGTCATCGATGCCTACACCGCGCGCGACGTCGAGGCGGCGGTGGCGGTGCGCAATCGCGATGACGAGATCGACGCGATGTACACCTCGCTGTTCCGCGAACTTCTGACCTACATGATGGAAGATCCGCGCAACATCACGTTCTGCACGCATCTTCTGTTCTGCGCCAAGAACATCGAGCGCATCGGCGACCACGCCACCAACATCGCCGAGAACATCCATTATCTCGTGACCGGCGAGCAGCCCGCGCTCGACCGTCCGAAGCTCGACAACAGCAGCCTGACGTCCGTCGAGTTCGGCAAGGCCGGACCGGCGAACCCCGAAACCGGCAAGGCCTGAGCGCCCAGCCGGATCCGAGACCCACCCAAGCACATCCGGGAAAGACGCCGATGCCGTCGGTGATGATCGTCGAGGACGAGGAGGCCCTGAGCCTCCTCCTGCGCTACAACCTCGAAGCGGAGGGCTTCGCCGTCGAAGCCTGCATGCGCGGCGACGAGGCCGAAATCCGGCTGCGCGAGAGCCAGCCCGACCTGGTTCTGCTCGACTGGATGCTGCCGGGCCTGTCGGGCATCGAGCTGTGCCGGCGCCTCAGGGCGCGGGAAGAGACCGAGCGGCTGCCGATCATCATGCTCACCGCCCGCGGCGAAGAGGCCGAGCGGGTGCGCGGGCTCGCCATCGGCGCCGACGACTACGTGGTCAAGCCGTTCTCCGTGCCGGAGCTGATGGCGCGGGTGCGCGCCATCCTGCGCCGGGCGAAGCCGGAGGTGGTGTCCTCGCAGCTCAAGGCGGGCGATCTGGAGCTCGACCGCGAGACCCACCGCGTGCGACGCGGCGGCCGGGAAATCCACCTCGGCCCGACCGAGTTCCGCCTGCTCGAATTCCTGATGACATCGCCCGGCCGCGTGTTCGCCCGCGAGCAGCTGCTCGACGGCGTATGGGGCCACGACGTCTATGTCGACGAGCGCACCGTGGACGTCCATGTCGGGCGGCTGCGCAAGTCCTTGAACCGCGGCAAGGCCAGGGATCCGATCCGCACCGTTCGCGGGTCCGGCTACGCCTTCGACGACCAGTTCGCGGCGAAGTGAGCCGGCGCACCTGACGGACGGAAAATCCGCGCCAGGGCGGGAATAAAGTCCCCTGCCGGGTGTTTCATCGCGAGGCGTTCCCACTTCGGGGCCGCCGCTGCCTCGACGCGCGGGGCCGCAGGGCCGGGTTGGTCCGCGGCCGCTGCGAGAGGCTCTTGAATCTGGCGCCGCCGCCGAAGGCCCGCATTCGGACGGCCGCAGGCACGGCGCGCCAGTGAAAGGCGCTGCGATGAAATCCCGCTTTGCCGTGCGGTGCGTTGCCCCCACCCTCATCGTTCTCGCCATCGGCGCCGGCGCGGCGCGGGCGGACGATCTTTCCGGGCTCGCCGGCCGCTATGCCATCGGCACCGGCACCAACGTCGCCTTCTCCGTCGCGGCGTCGGTCGGCCCGGGCATTTCCGGCCGCTTCACCGGCTTCTCCGGCACCATCGATTTCGATCCGGTGCACGCGGAGCGGTCGTCCGTCACCTTCGACGTGAACGCGGCCTCGGTGACGACCGGCATCGCGCTGCTCGACGGCGTGCTGCGCTCCGACGCCGCTTTCAGTGCGGACGCCTATCCGGTGATCTCGTTCCGCTCTACGGCGGTGCGGCGCACCGGCCCCGCCAGCGCCGACATCGAGGGCCTGATGACGCTGCGCGGCCAGACGGTGCCGGAACGCTTCAGCGTCGATCTCACCGGCCACGGCGGCGACGGCGCGGCGTTCCACGTCACCGGAACGCTGATGCGGACCGCCTTCGGCATGACGGCGGGATTTCCCGCCTTTTCCGACAAGGTGGTGCTGAACCTCTCGGTCGAAGGCCACCGTCTGGACGGCGCGCGGCCGGGGTGACGAAAAAAATCCACCGGATGCGGATGAAATCCCGTGGGGCGGTGTTCTCCATCACAGGAAGCGCGGCGAGACCGCACCGCGGCACCCCCGATGCAGCGGCGCCGGCGACGGCAGAGCTTCCCGCCTGCCGGACGCCCGTAAGGCCTGAAACGGCCCCGCGGCGTCCGGCAGCCCCTCTCGGAAACAAGCCGACCGCCGGACAGACCGGCAAGGGAGACTGACCATGAGCCGTTCCCACCTCCTCCACGGCGCCGTCCTGCTGGCGGCCTGTGCCTTCCTCACCCCGGCGATGGCCGAGGATTATGCCTCCGGCGCCATCAAGACGATGCAGAGCGCACAGGGCGAGATCCTGACCGA